>RFJA01000250.1 GCA_003695065.1 Alphaproteobacteria bacterium | reverse complement strand
GTGTCATCCTGTCTCCTTCCAGTGCCAGCTTGATCGGCCGCGACTTGTCGGTGGAAATGGTCGAGACGCGATCCACCGCCTCGGCAAACAGCCGGCTGTCCACCTCCAGTCGCTTGTCGTTGCCCTCGGGGATCACCCGGCTGTAGTCGGGGAACGTGCCGTCGATCAGCTTGGAGGTGAGCACCGCAGAATCGAAGGAAAAGCGAATCTTGGTCGCCGAAAGCGAAATCCCGACCGCGCCGTCGAATTCGTCGATCAGCTTTCGCAGCTCGTTGACCGCCTTGCGCGGCACGATCACGCCGGGCATGTCGGCACTGCCTTCTGGCGCCGGCATTTCCACCCGGGCCAACCGGTGACCATCCGTCGCCACGGCCCGCAACACCGGGGCACCGTTCGATTCCGCCACATGAAAGTAGATGCCGTTCAGATAGTACCGGGTCTCTTCGGTGGAGATGGCGAACCGCGACTTGTCGATCAGCCGCTTGAGGTCCGCTGCCTGCACCGCGAAGGTGTGGCCGACATCGTCTGCCGTCAACTCGGGAAAATCGTCGGGCGGCAGGCAGGCAAGGGCAAACCGCGACCGGCCCGCCGCCAGGGTGAGGCGACCATCGCCACTGCCACCATAGGAGATCTCCACATCCGCCCCTTCCGGCACCTTGCGCACGATATCATGCATGGTATGGGCCGGCGCGGTGATCGCCCCGGCGCTGGTGACGTTGGCGTCGACCGTCTCGATGATCTGCAGGTCAAGGTCGGTGGTGGTCAGATCGAGCCGACCATCGCTGGCATCAAGACGGACGTTGGACAGAATGGGAATGGTGTTGCGCCGCTCGACAACGCTCTGAACATGACTCAAGGTTTTGAGAAGTGCGGCTCGTTCGATGGTCAGCTTCATGGGCTTCCCTGGTCACCTTTTCGTTTCTGTTGCGGATAGGACGTTCCGAATGCCCACAAGATATACGCTAACGAACTCCAAAAACAGCAAAAACTGGGAAAAAAACCCGATTTTTCGTGCCACCGGGACCTGATCCGCCGGTCAGCGAATCCGGTCTGAAATTCCGGGCCGGTCAGACCTCCAGAAGACGCCGTAGATGGGCGATATCCTCTTCCAGGGATGCGTCGCTGCACATCAGTTCTTCGATGCGTTTCACAGCGTGCATCACGGTTGTATGGTCCCGTCCACCGAATTTGCGGCCGATCTCGGGCAGCGAGCGGGTCGTGAGCTGTTTCGCCAGATACATGGCCACCTGGCGGGGCCGCGCCACCGTCCGGGCGCGGCGTGCAGATAACAGATCGGACAGACGCAGGTTGTAATATTCGGCAACCCGGCGCTGGATCTCGTCGATTGTCAACCGGCGGTCGTTGGCGCGCAGCAGGTCCTGGAGCACATCCTGGGTCATCTCCAGGGTGATCGGCCGGCCGATCAGAGTGGCGTGTGCCACGATCCGGTTCATCGCACCCTCCAGCTCGCGCACATTGGAGGTGATCCGGCGGGCCAGAAACTCAAGCACTTCCTGGGGCACTTCGGCATCGCCCAGCGCCTCGACCTTTTGCTGCAGGATACCGAGACGCAGTTCATAGTCGGTGGGGTGAATATCCGCCACCAGCCCCCACCCCAGTCGCGAGCGGATGCGTTCCTCGATTCCTTCGAGATCCGACGGCGATCGGTCCGCCGAGATCACAACCTGTCGATGGTGGTCGATAAGCGCGTTGAAGGTATGAAAGAACTCTTCCTGGGTCGAGTTCTTGTTGGCGATGAACTGTACATCATCAATCATCAGCACGTCGACCGCACGGAAGCGCTGCTTGAAGGCCATGGTATCCTTGTACCGGAGCGCACTGATGAATTGATACATGAATTTTTCCGCCGACATATAGATCACCCGGCGGCCGGGATCACGCTGGCGAATGTGCCAGGCGATGGCATGCATCAGGTGGGTCTTGCCCAGACCGACCCCGCCGTGCAGAAACAACGGGTTGAAATGGACAGTGGCGCTTTCCGCCACCCGGCGCGCCGCCGCATAGCCCAGTTCATTGGACTTGCCGACAACGAAATTGTTGAAGGTAAACCGCGGATCAAGCGGCGCACCGAATTCGTCGTCGCTGGACCGTGCCGACTCTGAGGGGCGGGGCATGTCCTGTGGATTCGACCCCGCACCATTCTTGTGCGCGACGACCTCGTCCGATCCGTTCGGCACGGATGCGCGGACACTGATTTCCACTTCGCGCAGTTTCGGGTTCTCGGCCTGCCACAGGTCGCGAATGCGGTCCATGTAATGGGATTGCACCCAGTCCCGCATGAACCGTGTCGGCACCGCCATGCAGACCTTGCCGGATTCAACCGCCTGCAGCGATAAGGGCTTCAACCAGCTATTGTATGCGGCGTCCCCGAATTCGCTGCGCAACCGGCCCTGAACGCGCCCCCACTGCGCTTCGATCTCGCTCATGCGCTCTCCCGTCATCAGACCCCCGTACGCGACCACCCCCTGGCACCGTCCATGGCCATGCACTCCCCACACTCGATCACGCCAGCCCAGACCTTCATTTCACCGTTCCGTCGAGGATATCCGGTCGGCCGCGCCCTACTGCTGCTCCCACGGCAGCCCGTCGGCTTTCCAGCCATTGACCTGCCCGCGATGCCCGTCGGCGTCACGGTCCCCTTCAAAGCCGTGGGCCACGTTGAAACACCGTGTGAAGCCGGCGGCGGTCATGGCAATTGCGGCCGCCCGCGAACGTTGGCCCGAACGGCACAAAAACAGAAGCGGAGCGTCCTTTGGCAGACCCAGAGCCATAACTTGCGATTCGAAGTCCCGATTGCGCACCATATCAGGATAATGCTGCCAGGCAATCGGATGAACGCGCTTGCCGAGGCCCGACAGGTCAGGCAGCCCGACAAAAGTCCATTCAGCCGCCGTGCGCACATCAATCAGCGCCGCCGCGGGATCAGTTTTCAAAATTCCCCAAGCCTCTGCCGGCCGCACATCACCAGCGTACTGTGCCATTCTGCCCCATCGTCCCTGCTTATCGGCCTCGTCGGTTTCCGACGCAGCTTCGGCCTGGTGAAACCCTGCCCTTCTCACGAGGGTAACAAGGCAAAGGCGCGCGCACCCTCTCCGCCGATCACCCGGGACCCTTGCCCACCGGGAGCCTGACAGCGTTTTCAGCAAGCCTGTTGTTGTGATGTGGACAGCCTACCCAGCACCCGCGAGAGTGACAACAGGACCGAATACAGAACATCAAAAAAAACCGGGAAGGCTTGGGACGAACCCGCCCCGGGACCACAAGATATTGAGACGGCGGAATCGCCAAAAGGTATCTGGCCCACCTTTTGCGGCGCAACAAAGAGCCGGGGCGCGGCAATACCAAAAGGGGCTGCGCCTATGACGGGCGCAACCCGAAGTCTCTGCTACGATCGGCTGCGAATCAGCGCGCTATTGCGTCGCCATCCTCGCGACTCGCTGCGACAGGCGGGACACCTTGCGCGATGCGGTGTTCTTGTGCAGCACGCCCTTGGACGCGCCGCGCATGATTTCCGGCTGGGCGGCCTTCAGCGCTTCTGCCGCTGCCTGCTGATCGCCAGACGCGATCGCCTCTTCCACCTTGCGCACAAAACTACGGATACGGCTGCGGCGCTGCCGATTGATGATAGCGCGGCGCTCGTTGCGACGAATGCGCTTCTTAGCCTGGGGTGAATTCGCCATTCTCTTGCCTTGTCAGATTTCTTTCAAAACCATGGCCGCCGCGTGCCCGTGCCCGCGGCGGCTGAATTCAGTGGCAGGCTTATACCCCCCGAACCGGCAGAGGTCAACAGTTCTCGCCTGCTGGCGGGCGATCGCCCTAGCGGTTCTTGAACTGCGGTGTCCGCTTCTCTGCAAATGCCGACATACCTTCCTTCTGGTCCTCGGTGGCAAACAGGGAATGAAAGACCCGTCGTTCGAACCGGACACCCTCGGCAAGCGTGGTCTCGTAAGCGCGATTCACGGCCTCTTTCGCGATCATCACCGCCGGGCGCGACAGACCCGCGATGGTCCGCGCCACCTCCTTGGCCTCGTCGAGCAAATTGTCAAGCGGCACGACCCGGCTGACGAGACCGGCGCGTTCGGCCTCCTCGGCATCCATGTTGCGCCCGGTCAGCACCATGTCCATGGCCTTCGACTTGCCGACAAATCGCGTCAGCCGCTGGGTCCCGCCGGAACCCGGGATGACGCCGAGCTTGATTTCGGGTTGGCCGAACTTGGCGTTGTCGGCGGCAATGATGAAGTCGCACATCATGGCCAGCTCGCAGCCGCCGCCAAGCGCATAACCCGCGACCGCCGCAATCACCGGCTTGCGGCAGGTGGTCACGCGCTCCCAGTTGGCGGTGATGAAATCCTCCATGAACACGTCCATGTAGGATTTCGACTGCATTTCCTTGATATCGGCGCCAGCGGCGAAAGCCTTTTCGGATCCCGTGATGATGATGGCGCCAATGTCGTCGTCGGCCTCAAGGGAGTCGAGCGCGTCCGTCAGTTCATTCATCAACTGGCTGTTCAGCGCGTTGAGCGCCTTCGGCCGGTCCAGCGTAATGATGCCGATGCCGCCCTCGCGATCCAGCTTGATACATTCATAAGCCATGGTCTGATCTCCTTGATCCGTGCGTTCCGCAAGATCCTCGTTATTTTGGTGACAATTCAAGGCGCAGCGTGCTCCGCCCTTCCCGTTCTTCGACAACGATGCGAATCCGCTCGTCGTCACGCTCAAAAATCAGTTCCACATTGCCGTGCAATTCCGTGCGCCCCGCCGCCTGCCATCCCAGCGCCGGCAAAACGCCCTGATAAAAAGCGATGGCCTGCTGCCCGGTCACCGCGCCGCTGGCCACCGCCTCGACGATCCGGCCATCGGGCTTGTCGAACACCAGGCTTTGATCCCGGTCTTCGATCAGGCCGGGCGCCAGCGGCAGATCGGCGATATCCTCGAAGAACGTCGTCTCCCTGTTGCCGGCCAGCGCCACCACAGCCACTGCCGCGACCACCAGCCCGACCAGCAGGCACACCGGGCGAAGGCTGCAGGGCCGACTGTTTATGTCAAGGAGCACCATTAGATCAAGTCCCGTCGTTTTTTCTGAGGCTGTCTTAGCGCTGACACCCCGGACAGAAAAAGGTGGACCGGCCGTGCTGGACAATTCGCGCAACCGTCCGTTCACATCCCGGTGTCCGGCACATTTCGCCGGCCCGATCATAGACCGAAAAGCCGTGCTGAAAATAGCCAAGCGCACCGTTGGCCTGGGCATAGTCTCTGAGCGTCGATCCGCCGGCCGCAATGGCCTCCTGCAGCACATCGCGAATCGCAGGCACCAGGCGATCGGTGCGCCGCCCAGCCACCGAGGCAGCCCGCCGGCGCGGAGATATGCCGGACCGGTACAGCGCCTCGCAGACATAAATGTTGCCAAGCCCCGCCACCACCCGCTGGTCGAGCAGCGCCGCCTTGATGGTGGTCTGGCGGCCACGCAGAACCTCCGTCAGATAAGCCGGGGTGAAGCCGTTGCCCAGAGGTTCCGGTCCCAGTCCTGCAAACAGGCGATGGTTTGCCACCGCGGAACCCTCCACCAGCGTCATCAGACCGAATCGGCGCGGATCATGAAAAACCAGACTGTCGCCGGCGTCGGTTTCGAACGCCACATGGTCGTGAACACCCAGCGTGAGATCCGCAAGACTCCGTCCTTGCTGAATGGTAAGCCGACCCGACATGCCCAGATGAATGACCAGAACCTGTCCATCGTCCAGATCGACCAGAAGATATTTGGCACGCCGTCCCACATGGTCCACCCGGCGTCCGGCCAGACGCCCGGCAAATCCCGTTGGCAAGGGAATACGCAAATCGGGCCGCCGGACCAGGGCCCGACGAAGCCGCCGGCCCACCAGGACCGGCGCGATGCCGCGGGCGACGGTCTCAACTTCGGGCAATTCGGGCAATCGGTCGCTCCCTTTTGCTTGGCCGCATCCGGGCTTGGCCCCATCAACAGCCGCTGCTTCGCACTGGCGCTCGTCCCGGCGCTGGGCTATGGTGCCGGGCATGTCGCAGCATACGCCGAATGATCCCATACGCAAGCCGGACGCTGAACCGCCCGACGAGCTCTCGTTCGGTTTCCGGCGCGTGGCCGCGGGCCAGAAAGCGGAGCTCGTCAAACAGGTCTTCGATCGTGTCGCCGGACGCTACGATCTGATGAACGATCTGATGAGCGCGGGCATCCACCGGCTGTGGAAGCGCGCCCTCATAGATCGCCTCGACCCGCGCCCCGGAGAAGCGCTGATCGACGTGGCGGGCGGCACCGGAGACATTGCCTTCAAGGCGCTCGCAAGGGCACGAACGAGGACCGACGCCGGGTGCCATGTGACGGTGTGTGATATCAACGAGAGCATGCTGCAGGTGGGCCGCAACCGGGCGGTTGACCGCACTCTTGTGACCGGCCTCGACTGGGTTTGCGGCAATGCCGAGGCGCTGCCCTTCGATAACGCCAGGTTCGACGCCTATACGATCGCCTTCGGGATCCGCAACGTCACCCATCTCGACCGGGCCCTTTGCGAAGCGTATCGCGTTCTCAAGCCGGGCGGGCGGTTCCTGTGCCTTGAATTTTCGTCCGTGGTCCTGCCGGGGCTCGACCGGCTTTACGACCTGTATTCGTTCAATGTCATCCCCAGACTTGGACAGTGGGTCACGGGCGACGCCGACTCCTATCAGTATCTTGTGGAAAGCATTCGTCGCTTTCCCGGGCAGAGGCGATTCGCAACAATGATGGAACAGGCCGGCTTCCGTCAGGTCAGTTTCCGCAATATGACCGGGGGCGTGGTGGCGCTCCATTGCGGCTGGCGCATCTAGAGTCGGAGCTTCTCATGTGGGACGCGCTTCGTCATTCCTTGCGGCTGCTCCAGATCGCCCGCACGCTTGCGCGTCATGACGCGCTGTTTCCGCTGGAGCTGTTGCGCGATGCGCCACCATCACTGCAGATGGTGCGCAGCCTGGCGGCACTTGCCGCACCGCGCCGGGCGAAGCAGGACGACCGGCGCCCTGGGGAGCGCCTGGCAGAGGCGCTAACCGACCTTGGTCCCACCTTCATCAAGTTCGGCCAGGCCCTGGCAACCCGCCCTGACCTGGTCGGCGAAAGCGTGGCCCTGGACCTCGCCAACCTGCAGGACCGCCTGCCACCCTTCCCGAGTGACGAGGCACGCGCCGCCATCGCCGAAGAGCTCGGTCAGGAGACCACCGAACTGTTCGCCCAGTTCGACGACACACCGGTGGCCGCCGCCTCCATCGCCCAGGTTCACTTTGCCATTACCCGCGAAGGCCGGAAGGTGGCGGTCAAGGTCCTGCGCCCGGATATCGAGCGCCGTTTCGAGCGCGATCTCGCCACCTTCCGTTGGCTGGCCGACTTGGTGGAGCGCACCCAGCCGGCAGCCCGCCGCCTGCGTCCGCGCGCGGTGATCGACACGCTCGCCCAGACCGTCGCCATGGAAATGGACCTGCGCTATGAAGCGGCGGCGGCATCGGAACTGCGCGAGGACATGGCGTCCAATCCGTTTTTCGAGGTGCCCGCCATCTTGTGGCCGTATACCGCGCGCCGGGTGCTGACACTGGAGCGGGTCGAAGGCATTCCGGTCAGTGACCGGGCGACCATCGTGGCAGCCGGGATTGACCCCAAAGCACTGGCCCGTCATGTGGTGCAGGCGTTTCTGGAGCAGGCGCTGTTCAACGGCTTTTTCCATGCCGACCTGCACCAGGGCAATCTGTTTGCCACCACCGAGGGCCGGGTCGTGGCGGTGGATTTCGGAATCATGGGCCGGCTCGACGCCAGGACGCGGCGCGTCTTTGCGCAAATCCTCTACGGCTTTCTGCAACAGGATTATGACGGTGTGGCGGAAGCGCATTTCGAAGCGGGCTATGTGCCAGCCACTCAGAGCAAGGAAAAATTTGCCCAGGCCTTGCGTGCCATCGGTGAGCCCATCGCCGACAAGCCGCTCAAGGATATCTCACTCGGCAACCTGTTGGCCCAGCTTCTCAAAACTACCGAAACCTTTGCCATGCAAACGCAGCCGCAGCTCCTGCTGTTGCAGAAGACCATGGTCATGGTGGAGGGTGTGGCCTTTCATCTGGACCCCGATGTCAACATGTGGGAGGTGTCCCGCCCCATCATCGAGCGCTGGATCAGAACCAACCTTGGGCCCGCCGCGCGACTTGCGGAAGTACGGGAATTCGTCACCTCGATTCCCCATCGCGTTCCGGCAATTCTCGACGACGTGGAGGCGCTCGCCAATGAGACCCGCCGCGACGGCGTACGCCTGCATCCGGACACCCTGACCGCCCTCGCCCAGGCGCTGGAAACCCGGCCACGCCCCGCCCGGCCGTTACTGCTTGGCTTCCTGGGCGGCGTTCTGGCGGCACTCCTGGTTGTCGCGTGCCTCGACTGAGCACTGGCTGAACCGGGAAAATAACTACACCTTTGCAGCGTAAAACGATTGCACCGCCAGGGCCAAGTCTGTAGTTTACCGTGCAATTACAGCATAAGGACAGAATTTG
>RFJA01000249.1 GCA_003695065.1 Alphaproteobacteria bacterium | reverse complement strand
GGGATCGGGGATTCGGGGGCGCCGGGGACGCCATGCCAAAGGCAGACACAACAGCGCGTCGATCCCCCTGATGGTCAAGGCCCGGGGGTGGTTCGCAGGAAAGTGTCACAGCCTTCGATTTCGGGATCGAGAGGAGAACGGCCTCCGACGCCATCCGGCCGCCCTGCAGGCATGCATCGTCAGCTTCCCCACATCCGCAGGGCGATGTCGCTGGCGCCCGGTCATCGGGTTGGACGGTTGTGGAGTCGCAATTGGCGTGTGTTTCGAGCCTGGACGCCCGATCGTCCCCAAGATGGTGGGCGCAGGCCGGCCACACGGCGGCCAGAACCGCCAGGAACATCAGGACGGCGGCCACCGGGGAGAGAAATTGTCTGACGCTTGCCAGCATGACGGTTGCCTCTTCGACAATATACCCCATACGGGTATATCTCGGTTCTGTCAACCAGGCATATCGTTCTTGTGCTAATCAAGGGGGTGGTGGCACTGGGTGCCATGGCGGTGGGAGGCCAAATACAAGCCATGTCGGATCGGTTTTCCGAGCAGATGCTCGGCCTTGTTCGCCGGGAAGGGTTGCCGGAGGATTACGCGGAGACGGTCACGCGGTTCTTGCGACCGCTGGGCCGATGCATTGCCGAAATGACGGGGCGACCCCGCCCGGTCATTGTCGGCGTCAGTGGCGCCCAGGGCAGCGGCAAGTCCACGCTGGCCGCATTCCTGAAAATGATTCTGGAGGTCGACCACCGCCGGCGCGCGGTGGTTCTCTCCCTGGATGACCTTTATCTCACCCGGGCCGAGCGCGAAGCACTGGCTGCGGAAGTCCACCCCTTGCTTGTCACCCGGGGCGTGCCGGGGACACATGATGTGGTGATGGGCATGCGGACACTGGATCGATTGATGACCGCAGAGGCCGGCACCCGAACCTTGATTCCGCGCTTCGACAAGGCACGCGACGATCGCATGCCGCGGCAGCATTGGGACCGGTTTGCGGGGCGCCCGGATGTCATTTTGTTCGAGGGATGGTGCGTCGGCGCACTGCCCCAGCGGGAGGGCGCTCTCACCGAGCCTTTGAACGCGCTGGAGCGGGACGAGGACCCGGATGGGACTTGGCGGCGCTATGTGAACAGGCAACTTGCGACCGCCTATCCGGCATTGTTTCGGCGAATTGACCATCTTGTGATGCTGGCGGTGCCGGATTTCGGGTGCGTCCGGAGGTGGCGCACGCTTCAGGAACAAAAACTGGCGCAACGGGTGGGCCAGGGCACGCGCGTCATGGCCGCAGCGGATATCGAGCGCTTTGTCATGCATTACGAGCGTTTGACCCGGCACATGCTGGACGAGATGCCGGCGCGCGCGGATACCCTTCTGACGGTGGACCGCGACCACCGGATTTCCCAGATTATTCTTCGGCGCGGCTCCGCTTCCAGGCTGTGATTTCCGCCACAATCCAGTCGCGAAAGCGCGCCAGCGGCGGATAGTCGCCCTTGGCCTTCGGCCAGGTGAGATAATAACCGCCGATCCCGTAGAGCGGCCGGTCGAAGGCGACGACCAGTCGGCCCTCGGACAATTCCTGTTCGATCAGAAACCGGGGTAGCAAAGCGAAACCGACACCATGAATGGCGGCCTGGGCGATGGTGGCAAACTGGTCGAACAGCAGGCCGCCGGTCGCGGTCGCCGACACGCCCTGTGCTTCCAGCCATTGCTGCCAGGCTTTGGGGCGGGTCTCGATATGGAGAAGCGGCGCTCTTGCCACGTCGGCCGGTGTCCGGACGTCAAGCTGATCCTTTAGTCCCGGGGCTGACACGGGGATCAGTGCTTCTTCGAGAAGTTTGATGTGCTCGGTGCCGGCCACCGTCCCCGGACCGTACTGGATGGCGGCATCGAAATGTTCGGCCTCCAGATCAAAGGGAAGGATTCGCGTGCTCAGGTTCACTGTGACGCCTGGATGGCCGGCGAGGAAGGCATTGAGGCGTGGCGCCAGCCAGCGGGTCCCGAAGGTGGGCAGAATCGCTAGGTTCAACGTGCCTCCTTCGGGATTTGCCTGTACACTGAGCGAGGCCCGTGCGATCAGCTTGAGAGCTTCACGGATTTCCCGCGCATAGGCGTGGCCGGCTGCAGTTAAATGGACGCGCTTCTTTTCCCGCCGGAACAGGGCGATACCCAGTTGTTCTTCCAGCGCCTGGATCTGCCGGCTGACGGCCCCCTGGGTCAGGGAGAGTTCCTCTGCCGCTGCGGTGAAGTTCTCTGTCCGTGCCGCCGCTTCGAACGCGGACAGCAGGCTGATGGAGGGCAAAAAACGCCTCGGAGCAACCATGATCATTCCATTTATGCATCAACATGTGATCGAATTTCGGTTTACCGACCGCGGTCGTTTATGTCAAAGGAAAGGTGAGTTGGTTTCCTTCTAGCAGAATTCGGCAGATATTTTACATCGGAAAGGATTACCAAAATGAATGTAGAAACCCCTATTCTCAAGCCCAAGGACAAGCCGGAACTCAACAGTTTCGTGTGGGACGATCCGCTTCTTCTTGAAGATCAGCTTACCGAGGATGAGCGGATGATGCGTGATGCGGCCCGCTCTTACGCCCAGGAAAAACTCCAGACCCGGGTCATTGAAGCCTATCGCGATGAAGTGACGGACCCGGAAATTTTCCGGGAAATGGGCGAAATGGGACTGCTTGGCGTGACGGTGCCCGAAGAATATGGTGGTCTGGGCGCGGGCTATGTGACCTATGGTCTGGTGGCGCGCGAGATCGAGCGGGTGGACAGCGGTTACCGTTCCATGATGTCGGTGCAGTCGAGCCTGGTGATGTACCCGATCTACGCCTATGGCTCGGAAGAACAGCGCAGGAAATATCTGCCCAAGCTTGCCTCGGGCGAGTGGATCGGCTGCTTTGGCCTGACCGAACCCGATGCCGGCTCCGACCCGGCCGGGATGAAGACCCGGGCCGAGAAAACCGGCAAGGGCTATCGTCTGACGGGTACCAAGATGTGGATTTCCAACAGCCCCATTGCCGATGTGTTCGTGGTGTGGGCCAAGTCGGACGCCCATGGCGGCAAGATTCGCGGCTTTGTGTTGGAAAAAGGCATGAAAGGTCTGTCCGCGCCGAAGATCAAGGGCAAGCTGTCGCTGCGCGCCTCGATAACCGGCGAGATTGTCATGGACGGCGTCGAAGTGGGCGAAGATGCGCTTCTGCCCAATGTGGAAGGGCTCAAGGGCCCCTTTGGCTGCCTCAACCGTGCCCGCTACGGCATTGCCTGGGGGGCCATGGGGGCGGCTGAATTCTGCTGGCATGCGGCGCGCCAGTACGGTCTCGATCGCAAGCAGTTCAAGAAACCGTTGGCCCAGACCCAGCTCTTCCAGAAAAAGCTCGCCGACATGCAGACCGAGATCGCCCTGGGGCTGCAGGCAGCGCTGCGCGTTGGCCGCCTGATGGACGAGGCCAAGGCGGCGCCCGAGATGATCAGTCTGATCAAGCGCAACAATTGCGGCAAGGCTCTCGATATTGCCCGGCTTGCCCGGGATATGCATGGCGGGAACGGAATTTCCGAAGAATTCCAGGTCATGCGCCATGCCCAGAACCTTGAAACCGTCAACACCTACGAAGGCACTCACGACGTGCACGCCCTGATTCTGGGCCGGGCGCAAACCGGTCTGCAGGCGTTCTTTTAAGCATGGGGCGACCAGGGCACCCGAGATGCTGAAGGGCGTGCGCGTCCTTGACCTGTCCCGGGTGCTGGCGGGCCCGTGGGCCACGCAACTGCTGGCGGATCTTGGCGCCGAGGTCATCAAGGTCGAACAGCCCGGCCGGGGTGATGATACGCGGCGCTGGGGTCCGCCTTTCGTTGAGCCGAAACGCAAAGGCGCGCAGCCTGTGGCCACCTATTATCTTGCGGCCAATCGGGGCAAGAAGTCCGTGACCATTGACCTGCGCGCCCCGGAAGGCCGAGACCTGGTCCTCGCACTGGCCCGAAAAAGCGATGTGCTGGTGGAGAACTTCAAGGTTGGCGGGCTTGCCGCCTACGGCCTCGACTATGCCTCCGTACGGGAGGTCCGGCCGGACATCGTTTATTGCTCGATTACCGGTTTCGGTCAGACCGGGGCGCTCAGGAAACTGCCCGGTTACGACCTCGTGGTACAAGCCATGGGCGGGTTGATGAGCGTCACCGGACCGGCCGAAGGTGAGCCCGGTTCAGGCCCGACCCGGGTCGGCGTCGCGGTGGCAGACCTGTTTACCGGCATGTATGCAAGCTCGGCCATTCTGGGCGCGCTTCTGGGGCGGACCCGGACCGGTGAGGGGCAGCATATCGACCTTGCCCTGATGGATGCGCAGGTTGCCATGCTGGCGAATCTTGCTACGGCGGCTCTGGCCACCGGGGTGGCGCCGAGACGCACCGGCAACGCGCATACCGCTATTGCTCCCTACCAGCCGTTTGCGGTGGCCGACGGGGAACTGGTGGTGGCGGTTGGTAACGATACTCAGTTTGCCAGCCTGTGCGCGGTTCTGGGGCTGCCTGATCTGGCCACCGATCCG
>RFJA01000248.1 GCA_003695065.1 Alphaproteobacteria bacterium | reverse complement strand
TGTGGGGCTGGCCGGTTTCCGGGTCGCGCATCAGCTCAAGATTGCCATGGTCGGCGGTGACCAGCATCACACCGCCGGCCTGTCTGACCGCGTCCTCGAGCCGGGCCATGCACTGGTCAATGGTTTCGGCAGCCTTTATCGCAGCGTCCAGCACGCCGGTGTGACCGACCATGTCCGGATTGGCATAATTGACCACGATCAGGTCGTATTTGCCGCTGGTGATGGCGTCGACTAGCCTGTCGGTGACTTCCGGTGCCGACATCTCGGGTTTGAGGTCGTAGGTGGCAACATCCGGGGACGGTACCAGGATCCGGTCCTCGCCTTCGAACACCTCTTCCGAGCCGCCATTGAAGAAAAATGTGACGTGGGCGTACTTTTCGGTCTCCGCGATGCGCAACTGTTTCAGTCCACGTGCCGCCATCACCTGACCCAGCGTGTCGGTCAGCTCAAGCGGCGGAAACAGGGTGTCCAGGTAGGGGTTGAGCGCGCTCGAATACTCGACCATGCCCTTGCGAGCCGCAAAGTCGATGATCCGTTTGCGCTCGAAACCATCGAATTCCGGATCCACGAACGCGGTCAGGATTTCGCGCGCCCGGTCGGCCCGGAAATTGGCCATAAGCAATCCGTCACCGTCCGCCATACCGGCATAGTCACCGACCACGGCGGGGACAACGAATTCATCGTTCACATCATTGGCATAGCTTGCTTCAATCACCGCCCTGGCGGTGGGAAACCGCTCGCCTTGCGCATCTGCCATGGCGGCATAGGCCTTTTGGACGCGTTCCCAGCGCTTGTCACGATCCATGGCGTAGTAGCGCCCGGACACCGTCGCGATGGCCACGTTGTCGAGGTCTTCGAGGTCGCGTTCGAATTTGGCTAGAAACTCAAGTGCGCTCCGGGGCGGTGTATCGCGCCCGTCGAGAAAGGCGTGAATGCGTACCGGAACGCCGGCCGCGGCAACAGTGCGGGCGAGCGCTACCATGTGGTCCTGGTGGGAATGCACGCCGCCCGGGGACATCAGGCCCAGAATATGACAGGTGCCGCCGCTGGCCTGAAGCTTCTCGATCAGGTCACGGACTTCCCGGTTGCGGAAAATATCGCCCGATTGGACGGCCGCGTCGATACGCGGCAGGTCCTGCAGGACCACCCGACCACTTCCCAGGTTCATGTGCCCCACTTCCGAATTGCCCATCTGGCCGTCGGGCAGTCCGACGGCGAGACCAGACGTCTTGAGCCAGGCCCGTGGGGCTTCGCTCATCCATCGGTCAAAAGTCGGCGTCCGGGCCAGCGCGATGGCGTTGTCGGTGCTGTCCTCGCGGTATCCCCAGCCGTCCAGAATGCACAGGACCACGGGGCGAGGGGGCTTACGGTCTTGGCTGCTCATAACTCGCTGATCACAGGTCTCTTTGAAACTGCGGTTTGTATACCACCATTATTCTGACAAGTGGGCGGTTTTTTGGCCAGATGCAAGCATGGATCGCCGGCCGGGTCCGCCTATTTGTGGTACGGATGCCCGGAAAGGATGGTATGGGCACGGTATAGCTGTTCCACCAGCATGACCCGGGCCAGCGCATGGGGCCAGGTCATGGCGCCAAGACTGACCTTGTGGTCGGCGCGCGACTTGATTTCAGGGGCAAAACCGTCAGCGCCGCCGATCAGGAACGCAAGATGGTCACTGCGGTGCTGGCGCCAGTGGGCGAGCGCGGCGGCAAAGCCGGGGCTGTCATAGGTCTTGCCCTGCTCGTCAAGCGCGATGGTCATGGCGCCATCGGGCAGTGCGCCTAGTATCAGTTCAGCCTCGCGGGCCTGGCGTTCCGGTCCCTTGATGGGGCGGCGTTCATCCACCTCCACGATGTTTACCGGCCACGGCAGGCGTTTGAGGTAGCCGTCCATGAGCGACGTCTCAGGCCCGCTTTTCAGGCGTCCGACAGCGATGATGGTGATGCGCAAATTCAGCCGCTCCGCGAACCCGTTCGGGATCGCCTCCCTTGCGACGCGCCCGGGCGGGGCGTGGTGTCAGTTTACGGCTGCTTCGTCAATCAGCTCCGCCGACCACATCTTTTCCAGATTGTAGAAGGCGCGAACCTCGGGGCGAAACAGATGGACCACCACGTCGCCTGCATCGATCAGCACCCAGTCGGCCTGCGGCAAACCCTCCACCCGGCAACTGCCATGGCCTTTTTCCTTGAGGCGGCGCAGCAGATGGTCCGCCATGGACGCCACATGCCGATGCGAGCGTCCGCTGGCGATAATCATGAAATCAGCGATGGTGGTTTTGCCGGCAAGGTCGATGACCACAACGTCTTCGGCCTTGTCCTGATCGAGAGAGCCCGTGACGAGCTTTTTCAAAGAAATCACAGAATCCGGTGTCCTGGGACTGTGACTGGAGTCAGACTCCTGCAATCCTTGCACGATTTCTCCTTCTACCGAGCGGTCGCCCGACGACGGTCGGCGTCCTGCTCCTGATCTAACCACCCGGCGTCTGCTGTCCTGATTGCCGTCGCCGACAGCGGATGCCTTGGACAATGCACGAACACCCAGGCCGGGGGATGTCTGTCTGCCAGTCCCGAAGCCTGGTCCTCGCCAAGACGAAACCGGCGGTATCGCTGGGCTGCCTTGGCGAAGGCCGCCTTTATAGAATAGGGTGCGCGGTCAAAAATCGCAACCGGTACGGCGCGGAAGACCGCCTCCCAGCGGCGCCACAGATGAAGGGTGAGCAGGTTGTCGGCACCCATCAGCCAGACCAGCCGGGTGGCCGGCATGAGAGAGCTGAGTGCGCCAAGCGTGTCCACGCTGTAGCGGGTGCCAAGGGCTTTTTCCAGGTCCATAACGCGAATCCGGGGATGGGCGGCCACCCGCCGGGCGTGTCGAAGCCGTCTTTCGAGAGAGGCCATATCCCGCCCGCTCTTCATGGGATTCTGGGGCGAGACCAGCCACCATACTTCATCAAGGCCAAGCCGGTTGAGCGCCTCCACACTGATATGCCGGTGGCCGGTGTGCGCCGGATTGAACGATCCGCCCAGCAGGCCGATACGCATGCGCCGGAACCGGGCGGAACCGGGCAAGGCGGTGACCGGTGGGGTGGCGATTCCGGATCTGCGCATTGCGGGCGATCAGGGTCGGGTCTGGCCGTCGCCGCGCACCACATATTTGTAGCTGGTGAGCTGGTCGACCCCCACCGGCCCCCGGGCATGAAGCTTGCCGGTGGAAATGCCGATCTCGGCGCCCATGCCGAATTCGCCGCCATCGGCGAACTGGGTGGAGGCGTTGAGCATGACGATGGCGCTGTCAACCCGGGTGAGGAATGCGTTGGCCGCTGCCTCGTCCTCGGTGACGATGGAGTCGGTATGGTGTGACCCATGCGTCTCGATATGCGCTATGGCGCCGTCAACCCCGTCCACTGTCCTGACCGACAGGATGGCGTCGAGATATTCGGTGTCCCAGTCTTCGGGCGACGCGGGTCTGACCCGTGCGTCTAGTGCCTGCACCACCTCGTCGCCACGGATTTCACAGCCCTTGGCAATGAGAGCGTCGAGTATGCGCGGCAAAAGCCGGTCCGCCGCCGCCTGGTCGATCAGCAGGGTTTCCATGGCGCCGCAAATGCCGGTGCGCCGCATCTTGGCGTTCACCGCGATGTTGACGGCCTTGTCCGGGTCGGCGGCCTTGTCCACATAGACATGGCAGATCCCGTCCAGGTGCGCCATGACCGGCATCTTGGCTTCGTTCTGGACCCGTTCGATGAGTCCGCGCCCGCCCCGGGGCACGATGATATCGACCGTGCCAACCATGGTCAGAAGCTCGCCCACCGCGGCCCGGTCCTGGGTCGGAATGATCTGGATCGCCGCTTCCGGCAGACCCGCATCCTTCAATCCGTCGACAAGACAGGCATGGATCGCCCGGCTCGAGTGCGCGCTTTCCGACCCACCGCGCAGGATTGCGGCATTACCGGCCTTGAGACACAAAACGCCGGCGTCAGCGGTCACGTTGGGGCGCGACTCGTAGATGATACCGATCACCCCGAGCGGCACTGCGACCCGTGCGATCTTCAGGCCATTGGGGCGCGTCCAGGCCGCCAGTTCCCGGCCCACCGGGTCGGGCAGCGCCGCCACCGCCTCAATACCTGTGGCAATGCCTTCGATTCGCTCCGGCGTCAGCAGCAGACGGTCGGTCATCGCCGCCGACAGGCCACGCGCCCGGGCTTCGGCCATATCCTGCTCGTTGGCCGCCAGAATATCGGATACGCGGGCGCGAACCGCGGCGGCTGCGGCCTCAAGCGCCCGGTTCTTGATATCGGTGGGTGCCGTCGCCAGGACGGCAGCGGCCGCCTTGGCTTTGCGGCCGATCTCCGCCATCAGCGTTTTCACATCGGTTGGGTCATCTTTGACAGCAAGCGTTGTCGGCATGGCTCCAATCCTTCAGTCGAGGACGAGGTCGTCCCTGTGTATCATAACATCCCGGCCCGCAAAGCCGAGAATTCCTTCAATGTCGCTGCTGCGTGCGCCCTTGATCGCACGGGCTTCATCAGCACCGTAGGCCACCAGGCCGCGCCCCAGCGCCCGGCCGTCGGGGCCCACGACCTGAACTGCGTCGCCCCGTTCGAACACACCTTCCACTTCTATGACGCCGGCTGGCAGAAGACTTTTGCCGCGCCGAAGCGCTTCGACGGCACCGGCATCCACCGTTAGCGTGCCGGCCGTTTGCAAAAGCCCGCCGATCCACTTCTTGCGGGCGGCCTTCGGGCTTGCAGCCGCTCTGAACCAGGTGGTCCGTGCTCCGTTGGCGATGGCGCTGACCGGACTGTCAATGCGGCCGCTGGCGATCAGCATGTGGCAGCCGCCGGCCACCGCGATTTTGGCGGCGGCCACCTTGGTGATCATGCCGCCCGATCCGGGGCTACCGTCCCGTGCCCGCCCGGCCATGGCCTCTATGTCCCCCGTGATTTCCTCGACTAGGGGAATATGCTGTGCCGCTTCGTCAAGGCCCGGGTCGGCGGTATACAGCCCGTCGATGTCGGACAACAGAACGAGCAGGTCGGCGCCGGCCATGACGGCCACCCGGGCGGCCAGGCGGTCGTTGTCACCGAAACGGATCTCAGCCGTGGCGACCGTGTCGTTTTCGTTGATCACCGGCACCACGTCCATGGCGAGCAGGGTCTCCAGCGTGGCGCGGGCGTTGAGATATCGCCGGCGTTCCTCGGTATCGTCGATGGTGATCAACACCTGGGCCACCTTGAGCCCGTGGGCTGCCAGTGCTTCCTGATAGGCGTGCGCCAGACGAATCTGGCCAACGGCGGCGGCTGCCTGACTTTCTTCCAGTTTTATCGTGGGCCGCGCCAGGCCAAGCTCGCGTCGGCCCAACGCCACCGCGCCGGATGACACGAGGATCACGTCCTTGCCCGCTGCCTTGAGGGCAGCAACGTCGGCGACCAGGCTTTCCAGCCAGCGCTTGCGCAGCTCGCCGGTGGTGCTTTCCACCAGCAGCGCCGAACCGATCTTGATGACCACGCGCCGGGCCTTGTCGAGAACCCGTTTCATTCATCCTACCCCCGATGATCGTCAAGCGGCGACCAGTCAGCCTCGGCGTCGTCGCCTGCCGCGTCTGCGTCGTTGAAGGTCGTCTCGTTCGCCGAAGGGCGCCCGACCAGGGCGGCAAGGCGTCGCAGCACCGTGCGCACGCCGTCGCCGGTGGCGCCGGAGATGGCAAACACCTCGCGGCTGGAGGCGTCCTCCAGGGCCTTCAGCTTGTCGGTCTGCACCGCCTGGTCCAGCGCATCGCATTTGTTGAGCGCCACGATCTCGTCCTTGTCGGCCAGGCCTTGGCCATAGGCTTCGAGTTCGCCCCGCACCGTCCTGTACGCACCGGCCACGTCCTCGGCGGTGCCGTCAACCAGATGCAGCAGTACGCCGCAGCGTTCCACATGGCCAAGAAACCGGTCGCCGAGGCCTGCCCCTTCATGGGCGCCCTCGATCAGTCCCGGAATGTCGGCCATGACAAACTCGCACCCGTCCACCTGCACGACGCCAAGCTGCGGCGCGAGTGTGGTGAACGGGTAGGCGCCGATCTTTGGCTTGGCCCGGCTGACACGGGCGAGAAAGGTGGATTTGCCGGCGTTGGGAAGCCCGACGAGTCCGGCGTCGGCAAGAAGCTTCAGGCGCAGCCACACCCACATTTCCCGGCCCGGTTCGCCCTTTGTGGTCTGCCGCGGCGCGCGGTTGACCGAACTCTTGAAATGGGTGTTGCCAAGGCCGCCGCGCCCCCCCTCCAGAAGCACCAGGCGCTCGCCGGCGCGGGTGAAATCGGCCAGGACCGTCTCGTTGTGCTCGTCCAGGATCTGGGTCCCCACCGGTACCGGGATCACCAGGTCCCTGGCCGATGCGCCGGTGCGGTTTTTGCCCATGCCGTGGCCACCGCGTGGTGCCTTGAAATGCTGTTTGTAGCGAAAATCAATGAGTGTGTTGAGGCCGGGTACCGCTTCGAAAATGATATGGCCCCCGCGCCCGCCGTCGCCGCCATCGGGTCCGCCAAACTCCACATATTTCTCGCGCCGGAAGCTCAGGCAGCCGTCGCCGCCTGCGCCGGAGCGTAGATAGATTTTGCACTGGTCGAGAAAATGCATGGAGCCGTTCCGAGGTGATGTTCGTCCATTTTAACGAGGCACGAAAAAAGGGGAATGGTTTCATTCCCCTTCCCTCCGGCGCAACGCCCGCCCGAAAGCAGCGCGCCCGATGCAGTTGCCGGAGGGCCTCAGCCCTGCGGCACCACCGACACGTAGCTGCGGTTGTTGCGGCCTTTCGAGAATTTCACCTTGCCGTCGATCAGCGCGAACAGCGTATGGTCCTTGCCCATGCCGACGTTCTCGCCGGGGTAGACCTTGGTGCCGCGCTGGCGCACGATGATGTTGCCGGCGATGACCTGTTCGTCGCCAAATTTCTTCACACCCAGGCGACGACCGGCGGAGTCGCGACCGTTCCTTGAACTGCCACCTGCCTTCTTGTGTGCCATGTCTATTTCTCCTCAGCTTTCCTGGTTGCTGACGTTTTGGCTGCCGGCTTTTTGGCGGCAGGCTTATTTGCTGCGGGTTTCTTTGCCGCGGTTTTTTTCTCTGTCGCTTTCTTGGCGGTGGAGGCCGCTTTCTTCGGTGCTGACTTTTGGGGCGCTGCCTTTTTGGGGGCCGCCTTGGTTTCTTCCACTTTCTTTTCGCTGGTGTTCTCTGCCGCTGCCTTAGGGGTCGCTGCCTTTGGGGCCGGCTTTGCCGCGGCTTTCCTGGTGCCGTCGCCAATGCCCGTGATCTTGAGCGTCGTCAGCTCCTGGCGGTGGCCGCGCTTGCGCCGGTAATTGTGGCGCCGTTTTTTCTTGAAGACGATAACCTTGTCACCGCGCCCCTGCTCCAGGATTTCGGCCGAAACCACAACGCCGGACACGGTGGGCGTTCCTACCTTCAGCCCCTTGTCGTCACCGACCATCAGGACTTCGTCGAGGGTGACCGTGCTGCCCGCGTCACCGGCGAGCTTTTCCACCTTGATCACATCATCGACGGCAACCTTGTATTGCTTGCCGCCGGTCTTGACCACTGCAAACATGGCTGACCTTTTCTCTGTTGTACGCCGCAGACAACCGGGTCCGGGTCCGGACACTTTCAAGGGCGGTTTCCGCTGGCTGTTGCTACAATCACAAAAGCGCGGCGGGACCAGCCCGACGCGAACGAGGGCGTACTATAGCCGCAAAAGCCGGTCTGTCAATCTTCTTGGCGCAGCGAAGAACGGGGAAAGCCCGGGCCACCGGTCGGGTCGGGGCGGTCGCAACCGGTGGCGGACCGGGCCCAATAAGGCCTTGCCCTTCGCCAGCCCTTCGGTTAGCTTGCGCGCCTAGAAATTTCCCCTGTTCAGGGTGTCCTGCGGAGAGGTGCCGGAGTGGTCGAACGGGGCGGTCTCGAAAACCGTTGTGCCCTTACGGGTACCGAGGGTTCGAATCCCTCCCTCTCCGCCACTTGCTTTCGCGGAATTTTTCTCTTCCTCTGCGAGCTCGAAATTTTCCCCATGTTTTCAAGGGTTACGCTGGCGGGCTGTTCACCGCCGGAGGC
>RFJA01000247.1 GCA_003695065.1 Alphaproteobacteria bacterium | reverse complement strand
CAGGGCGCGCTTGGCCGGGGCGACTGGCCGCTGGTGCTCGACGCCGAAGACAGGTTCTATTTCAAGCCGGAGACCGGACGGGTGCTGGCGTCCCCGGGGGATGCGACGCCCATGCCGCCCCAGGATGTGCAGCCGGAGGAAATCGATGTGGCGCTCACCGTCGACCGGATCGAGCGGGTGCTCGATGTGACCGTCGGCCGGATTGACAACAAATGGGCCGGTCTCAGGACCTTTGCGCCGGACGATACGCCGGTGGTGGGGGCGGACCCGGACGCACCCGACTTCTTCTGGTTTGCCGGGCAGGGCGGCTATGGCATCCAGACCGCGCCCGCCATGTCGGCGCTGATTACCGGACTGGTGTTGGATGGCCGGGTTCCGGACCGGCTTGCCTCGTTCGGGGTGGTGGAAACCGTCTATAGCCCCGCCCGATTCATGCGCCCGATCCCGAGCCGGGCTGGCGGCTAGGAGTACGGTTTCGGCAACCCGGGAGGTCAACCCGCGGCGCGGGCGGCTTTTTTGCGCTCGTGCGGGTCAAGCAGGCGTTTGCGCAGGCGAATGCTCTTCGGTGTCACCTCCACAAGTTCGTCGTCCGCGATATAGGCGATGGCCTCTTCCAGTGACAGTTTCCTGGGTGGGGTCAGGCGAACCGCCTCGTCCTTGCCGGCGGCACGGATGTTGGTGAGCTGTTTGGCCTTCAGCGGGTTGACTTCAAGATCATTGTCCCGGCTGTGCTCGCCAATGATCATGCCTTCATAAACCTCGTCGCCCGGATCAACCATGATTGCGCCCCGGTCTTCCAGGTTGAACAGGGCATAGGCTACCGCCTTTCCGTTGGCGTTTGAAATCAGCACACCATTGCGCCGGCCCCTGATCGGGCCGCGATAGGGACCATAGCCATGAAACAGCCGGTTCATCACGCCGGTGCCCCGGGTATCGGTGAGAAATTCCCAATGGTACCCGATCAGCCCGCGCGACGGCGCAATGAAGACCAGTCGGGTCTTGCCTGCGCCCGAGGGTTGCATGGTCTGGAGTTCGGCTTTGCGTTCGGTCATCTTTTCGACCACCACGCCGGTAAACTCCTCGTCCACGTCGATCAGCACTTCCTCCAGCGGTTCTTCCCGGGCACCGGTTTCCGGATTGGTGCGGAACAGCACCCTGGGACGGCTGATCGACAACTCGAACCCTTCGCGGCGCATGGTTTCGATGAGTACACCAAGCTGCAGTTCGCCGCGCCCCGCCACTTCAAAGGCGTCCTTTTCGTTGGCCTCGCGCACCCGTATGGCCACATTGCTCTCGGCTTCCTGCTCCAGCCGGTCACGAATTACGCGCGACTGCACCTTGTCGCCTTGCCGGCCCGCAAGCGGCGAGGTGTTGGGGCCGAAGGTCATGGCCAGCGTCGGCGGGTCCACAGGCAGCGAGTCGAGCGGTTCCGTCACTTCGAGCGCGCACAGCGTGTCGGCCACGGTGCCCTTGCTGATCCCGGCGATGGCGATGATGTCGCCGGCGCTTGCCCGTTCCACCGGGACCCGTTCCAGGCCCGAGAAGGAAAACAGCTTGGTGACCCTTATCTGTTCCACGGTTTTGCCATCGCGGCTGAGCACCTTGAGCGCCATGTTGGTGGTCACGGTGCCGGATTCGATCCGTCCGGTCAGCGTACGTCCGAGATAGGGGTCGCGATCGAGGAGTGTGGCCAGCATGGCAAACGGCCGGTCCGTTGCGCCCGGTGTCCGCAGTGGCGCAGGCACCGGCACACGGGCGATGATTTCATCGAATAGCGGTGCCATGTCGACGCGCTCGTCGTCAAGGTCGCGAACCGCCCAGCCTTCCCGGCCGGACGCATAAAGAAGTGGGAAGTCCAGTTGCTCGTCGCTGGCGTCCAGACTGACGAACAGATCGAAAACCTCTTCGTGGACGGCATCGATCCGGGCGTCCGGCCGGTCCACCTTGTTGATCACCACGATGGGGCGCAATCCGAGTGCCAGCGCCTTCTGCGTGACGAACTTGGTCTGCGGCATGGGGCCCTCCGCGGCGTCCACCAGCAGAATCACGCCGTCCACCATGCTGAGGATCCGCTCCACCTCACCGCCGAAATCGGCGTGGCCGGGGGTGTCCACGATATTGATCCGCACGTCGCCGCGGGTCACCGATGTACATTTGGCGAGGATGGTGATGCCGCGCTCGCGTTCCAAATCGTTGCTGTCGAGGGCACGCTCCGCCACCGCCTGGTTGGCGCGAAAGGTTCCGCTTTGGCGGAACAGGCTGTCGACCAGGGTCGTTTTGCCATGGTCGACGTGGGCGATGATGGCGATGTTGCGAAGCTGCATCGCGATTGATCCATTCCATTGCTGTCGAGGGGGTATTCGCGCGCCTCGCGCCGAAAACCGCGCGCAGTATAGCGGCGCGCCTGCCCGAGTCCATGACTTTTCGCGAGTCCATGACTTTTCGATCCTGCTTGCGTCGCGCTCCGTGTCTGCCTAGATTGCTGCAGGTGCGAAATAAGAGAGTGAGGGAGTCATCATGAAGGCGATCATCTGCCGCGATCCCAAAGAGCCCATGGCGCTTGAGTATGGCGAATTGCCGAGTCCGCCTCTGGGGGCGGGCGAGGTTCGCGTGGCGGTCAAAGCGGCGGGTGTGAACTTCGCTGACAGCCTGATGGCGACCGGGCGCTACCAGGTCAAGCCGCCGGTACCCTTTTCACCGGGCCTTGAGGCCGCCGGTGAGGTGATCGAGGTGGGTGAAGGCGTGACCCGGCTCAAGGTGGGTGACCGGGTGCTGGGGCTGGCCTCCTGGGGCGGTTATGCCGAGGAGCTGGTGGCTGAGGAAAAGCGTTTTCTGGTCATACCCGACGGCATGGATTACGTCACCGCTGCGGGTTTCAGCCTGACCTATGGCACGAGCCATCTGGGGCTTGCTTATCGGGCGCGTCTCAAGGCGGGCGAGACGCTGGTGGTTCACGGTGCCGGGGGTGGTGT
>RFJA01000246.1 GCA_003695065.1 Alphaproteobacteria bacterium | reverse complement strand
TCCAAGGGCGGTTTCGATAAAGCCCTCGTCACCAATGACCGGAGTCACCGGACCATTGACAATCTGCCACCAGTCCACAGCGTCACCAAGCCGTTTCAGGTTGGGCCGGACCGTCAGCCAGAACGCCTCGTCGACACCCTCAAGCCCCATGGCCTCGAGGCGCGGGCGCACAGCCGCGAACGGCAGATGGTGCAGCACCTTGGCATTGAGATTCAGCAACTCCTGCTCGTCGAATTTGGCCGTGGCGCGGCTGAATCGGTCGATGGAAAATCCGGCAATCAGCTCGTCCAGGCTGGTTCGCGGTTCGACGGGGTCAGCGGTTCCAATGCGCGCCAGCAGCGACAGGATTGCCAAGGGTTCGATCCCCTCTTCCTCGCGCAGCGCCCGGATGCTGAGCGCCCCTTCCCGCTTTGACAGCCCCTCGCCCGACGCTCCGGAAAGCAGGGGAACATGCGCAAAAATCGGCGCCTGCGCACCCAGGGCCTCGAACAGTTGAACCTGGACTGCCGAGTTGGTCACATGATCCTCGCCGCGCATCACATGCGTCACGCCCAGTTCAATATCGTCGACAACCGACGGCAACATATAAAGAAACGTGCCGTCGGCCCGAATCAGGATGGGATCTGACAGGCTGTCCATGGCAACACCGGTGTGACCGCGCACCATGTCGTCCCACTCGACCCGTGCTTTTTCGTCGAGCCTGAACCGCCAGTGCGGCCGACGCCCCTCGGCCTCATAAGCTTTCCTTTGATCCTCAGTCAGGCGCAAACCTTCACGGTCATAGACCGGCGGCATGCGACGGGCGAGTTGCAGCTTGCGTTTACGCTCAAGCTCCTCAGGCGTCTCATAGCAGGCATAGAGCCGCCCCGCATCCTTGAGCCGCCGCACCGCTTCGTGGTAGCGCTCATACCGGTGTGACTGGCGCACGATTTCATCCCAATCGAGACCTAGCCACCGCATATCCTCCTCGATCGCCTGAGCATATTCGTCGCGGGAGCGTTCCTCATCCGTGTCATCGAGACGCAGCAGAAACCTGCCGCCTTCCTTGCGGGCATACAGCCAGTTGATCAGGGCGGTCCGGACATTCCCCACATGAAGATAGCCAGTGGGACTGGGCGCGAAGCGAACCTTAATGCTCATGATATAAATACTTTTTATTCAATCGGTTGCTGCGTGGTTCTAAACCGGTTTGTTATCGGATACCGTCGGTCCCGCCCGAAGGTGCGGCGGGTGATCTTGACCCCCGGTGGTGCCTGGCGCCGCTTGTACTCCGCCACGTACAGCATTTTCTCCACCCGTTCAACGACCTCGGGTGCATGACCGCGGGCCGCGATCTCGTCGACCGACATGTCCTCTTCAACCAGACAATAGAGGATATCGTCGAGGACCGCATAATCTGGCAGAGTATCCTGGTCGGTCTGGTCGGCGCGCAGCTCGGCCGAAGGGGCACGGGTGATCACATGCTCGGGAATGACCCGCCCGTCAGGCCCCAATGCGCCCGCTGGCCGGTTTTGATTGCGCCACCGGGCAAGCGCGTAGACCTCGGTCTTGTAGATATCCTTGAGCACCGAATATCCACCAGCCATATCGCCGTATAACGTCGCGTAACCGACCGACATTTCGGATTTGTTCCCGGTGGTCAGCAGCATGTGGCCGAATTTGTTGGACAATGCCATCAGAATGACGCCGCGAATGCGGGCCTGGATATTTTCTTCCGTGGTATCGGGCGTGGTGCCTGCGAACACGCCGCTCAACATGTCGGCAAAGGTCTCGACCGCTGGCTCGATGGGAATGTTGTCGTAGAGAAATCCCATCAACCGCGCCATTTCAGCCGAGTCGTTGAGGCTGCCGGCGCTGGTGAAGCGCGACGGCATCATCACGCCCCTCACCCGCTCCGGCCCCAGCGCATCGACTGCGACCGCGGCGCTCACCGCGCTGTCTATCCCCCCGGACATGCCGAGAAGAACGCCGGGAAAACCGTTCTTGTTCACATAGTCCCGCAGGCCCAGCATCATCGCCTGATAGATTGCTTCGTGCCCCTCGGGCGCTGGCGCCAACGTGCTCCCGGCGCAGGTCCATCCCTCATGCGGTCTGTACTCCCAGTGCGTGACAGCGACGTCTTCGGCCCACGACGGCGCGAGAAATCGCGGCGTTCCGTCACGCCCGAGAACGAACGAGGCACCGTCAAATACGAGTTCGTCCTGACCCCCCACCTGATTCACATAGATCAGCGGAATCCCGTTTTCCCGCACGCGCGCCTCGGCATGCCCATAGCGGGCGGAAAACTTGGTATCCTCGAACGGAGAGCCGTTGATCACCACAAAAATATCGGCGCCCCATCGGGCAAGATGTTCAGCGACATTCTCGGACCATAGGTCCTCGCAGATCATGACACCAAGACGCACCAACCCGCCCCCCTTGAGCGGAAGCACCATGGGTTCGGGCAGCGGACCGGGGCGAAACACCCGTTTTTCGTCAAAAACACCATAGTTGGGCAGATCGTATTTGTAGCGGACGGCGGCAATCTCGCCGTCCGCCAGCAGGAACGAGGCGTTGTAGACGCCTCCGTCATCCGCCCAGCAGGATCCGAGAATGACCGCAGGGCCGCCGTCTGCCGTCTCTTTTGCAAGAATCCGGACAGCTTTTTCAGCGCGCTGCTGGAAGGCGGGCTTGAGAACCAGATCCTCGGGTGGATAGCCGAGCAGCACGAGCTCGCTGAACACCACCAGATCTGCACCGCCCTGACCGGCTTCGGCTCTGGCGCGTCGAATGCGATCGAGGTTGCCGGCAATATCCCCAACCACCGGGTTGGTTTGGGCGATTGCGATTGCCAGCCGATCGCTCATGGCGCCCTTCTCCCAGAATCAGGACACGGCAGCGACTTTAGCGCCAAGCGCCTCGCGTTCCGCCTTCAGGCCTTCGGCGATCAGGAACGCCAGTTCCAGGCTCTGGCTGGCGTTGAGTCGCGGATCACAATGGGTGTGGTAGCGGTCCGCCAGTTTTTCGTCGGTAATCTCCTCGGCGCCGCCTGTGCACTCGGTCACATTCTGTCCCGTCATCTCGAAATGCACCCCCCCGGCATAGGTTCCCTCGGCGCGATGAATCTCGAAGAACTGCCGGACTTCGCTCAGAATCCGGTCGAACGGCCGGGTCTTGTAGCCGGTGGACGACTTGATGG
>RFJA01000245.1 GCA_003695065.1 Alphaproteobacteria bacterium | reverse complement strand
GGGATCAGGCGCTGTCGGCGGTTCGCCGTTACACACTGAGGTCCTACGACGCATTGCGCCGTCTGCCCCTAGAAGGCGGCGGGACGCGAAGCCTGTTTTCTCCATCGGGGATCGTGCGTGGTACGGCGCGGGCCGAGCGTTTTCTGTTCTGGCCCATGGGGATCGCCAGTGCCGGGGCGATGCGGCAATGGGGCACCCACGCCACAGCGTTCGTGGGCAAACGGCATTTTGACGACCCCTTCCTCATTGACCAGAGCTATCGGGTTGAGCTGCCATGAGGACGCTATTGGTCACGTTCTGGCTTGGTGTTGCGACGGTTCCGGCGGCAGCGGCGACACTGGAGGACGCGGCGGCGCTGTTCGATGCGGGGGCCTATGCACAGGCGGCTGCGGTGGCACAGACCCTTGCGAGTGCCGACGGTGACGCGCTGGCGGCCCGGGCCCTGCTGTTGCAGGCGGCCTATCTGGCGCCCGAAGGCGAGGACCGGGACCTGTTGGCGAGAGGCAAGGCGGCGGCCGAACGGGCTTTGGAACGCGACGGGACCCATGTGGAAGCGATGCTCTATCTGGTGATCGCGCTTGGTTATGAGGCGCGGCTTGAAAAGCCGATGGCGGCCCATGAAGCAGGCTATGCCCGGGAGGCCAAGCAGCTTCTGAAAAAAGCCCAGTCAATTGATCCGGACAATCCCTGGGTATGGGCAACCTGGGGGGGCTGGCACGCCGAGATCGCGCGCTCCGCCGGCGGGTTCTTCGCCAGCCTTTTCTATGGCGCGTCGTCCGCCAGGGCGCGCAAGGCGTTCGAGCGGGCGATCAAACTGGACCCTGACAACCCGGCAATCCGCGTCGAGTATGCCAAGGTGCTGTTGCAAATGAACAGGAAATACCGGGACGAGGCGGGCGGGGTTCTGACGGCGGCGCTGTCCCTGCCGGCACGCAATGCGTTCGAGGCGCTGATTCAGGATCAGGGCCGGCGACTGCTGGCCGCACTGGATGATGACGATACGCTCGACGCCGTTCTTGCCGAGGTTGTCCCGTTCGAAGATTAGGATCCGGGCCCTAATGCACCACCCTGGCGATGAAGGCTTCGACTTCGTGCCGCAGCGCGGCGCTTTCCTTGACCAGCGCTTCGGCCGCATTCAACACCTGGTTTGCGCCCTGTCCCGACTCGTCTGCGGATCGGGCTACGTCGCTCACATCGCCAGCCACCGCCCGGGTGCTCGCAGCCGCGTCGGCCATGTTGCGGGCTATTTCCTCGGTGGCGGCGGTCTGCTCGGTCACGGAAGAGGCGATGGATGACGAAATGCCGTTGAGATCGCGAATGATGTCCCGAATATGATCAATGGCCTTGACCGATTGCTCGGTTGCCGCCTGCATTTCGCATATCTGGGCGCTGATTTCCTCGGTTGCCTGGGCGGTCTGGTTGGCGAGTGATTTGACCTCCGAGGCCACCACCGCAAAGCCCTTGCCAGCATCGCCGGCGCGCGCCGCCTCGATCGTTGCATTGAGAGCAAGCAGATTGGTCTGGCCTGCAATATCGTTGATCAGTTTGATGATGTCACCGATCCGGGCCGAGGATTCGGCAAGTTTGCTCACCGTGGCGTTGGTCGCTTCGGCCTCGCTGGCGGCGTCCTGCGCCTTGCGGGACGAGTCGTTGACCTGGCGGCTGATTTCATTGATCGAGGCCGAGAGTTCCTCGGCTGCGGCCGAGGCGGTCTCGACGTTCGCGGTGGCCTTGTCCACGCCGTCAGCGGCGGATCTGGATTTGCCGGCGGCCTCGCTCGCGGTCTCTGACAGAATGCCCGCGGTTTCTTCCATGCCGGTGGCGGCCTGCGCGACCACCTCAACCACCTGTTTGACCCGGTTGGCCAATTGCATGTGTTCGGTCACGGTCTCCCACACCACCATGATATCGGTGACCGTTCCGGCTTCGTCGGTGATGGCGCTCAGTTGCGCCTTGACGGTATCCTGACCGAAGGTCAGTAGCGCAGTATGTGGCAGCCGTCCGGGATCCCTGATAAAGGTGTCGAGGGCCGGGTCGCCCAGCAGATCCGCAAGCTGATGGCCCACCGGATCGCTATGATCCGGAAGCGCGCCGACGGCGGCCATGGCCTGTCGGCAGGCCTGGTTGACATAGGTGATCTCGCAGCTTTTTGCGTTGGCGAGCAGCACGCCGACCGCCATGTCTTCCAGCATGCGCAGCAACCGGGCGGCGCGCTCGTCCGTGGCCTGTTGCTCGGTCACCACGTGCCAGGTGAGCAGGATGTGGGAAATTTCACCGTCGGCGTCGCGAACTGGAGTGAACAGAAGGTCGAGAAATTCCGACCGCACAGCGACCCGTTCGCGGTGGGGCAGCCGGTCCGGGTCTCCCAGCAAGTCGAGGGGCGCCGGCCGTTCGCCGTAAAACAGTTGAACGGTGCGGCCAATCAGGTCGTCGCTGTCACCGAGGCCGAGACTGTCGGAAATCCGCGCAGCGGTACCGCGGCAGCGCGGATTGGTGTAGACCACCTCCCAGGTTGCCGGGTCGAGCAGCACGGCATTGACCTGCATGCCTTCAACCAGGCTCTGGAAATTGATGGTGCCGTACGGGGTGCCGGTTTGCGCCGATACTGACGGCTGGCCTTGTCGGTCCTCCCCCGCGGAGTTCTTTGTTATCAATGATTTGAGCATAGTCCCTGCGATGTCCCCCAAGAAACCACCACGCTGCACCGAAGATTAGGTCACATACCACTCTTTTCCTTAACTTCCAGTAAAGCCTCACAGTCGCCAGGTGCAATCAGGGTATTTCAATATATAAAGATTTCTTTATGCTTGTATTGGCGCGTGGTTCTCGGGTAATGGTTCTCGGGTGATCAGGGGCGGCGTGCCCCGGTGCCACCGGTGGTGTTAGCGATAAGGAGCTGGTTGTGGCCCACGAACGATATCTGTTTACGAGCGAGTCGGTGTCCGAGGGACACCCTGACAAGGTCGCTGACCGGATCTCGGATGAAATTCTGGACGCGTTTCTGGCGGGTGATCCCCTGTCACGTGTCGCGGTGGAGACCCTGGTCACCACCAACCGGACCGTTCTCGCGGGCGAAGTACGCAGCACCGCCAACATTACCGCCGAGCGGATGGAGCAACTGGCGCGTCAGGCGGTACGGGCTATCGGATACGAGCAGGACGGGTACCACTGGAAGGATATGGTGGTGCAGTGTCACGTCCATGAACAGTCGCCCGACATCGCGCGGGGCGTTGACCCGGGAGAGGGCAAGGACGAGGGGGCGGGCGACCAGGGAATCATGTTCGGCTATGCCTGCCGGGAGACGGACGTGCTGATGCCGGCGCCGATCGTCTATGCGCACCGGATTCTGAAGTCTCTGGCCGCAGCCCGACATGACGGCAACAGCGATCTGGGGCCGGATTCCAAAAGCCAGGTGACCTTGCTGTACGAGAAAGGGCGGCCGGTGCGGGCGGCCTCGGTTGTGGTCTCGACCCAGCATCGTGCCGGTCTCACCCAGGGTGACGTGCGTGACATCGTCATCCCGCATATCCGCGAGGTGCTGCCGGAGGGATGGATGCCGCCCGCCGACGAGATCTATATCAATCCGACCGGTCAGTTCATCATTGGCGGGCCGGATGGTGATGCGGGGCTGACCGGCCGCAAGATCATTGTTGATACATACGGGGGTGCTGCGCCCCATGGCGGCGGTGCCTTTTCGGGCAAGGACCCGACCAAGGTTGACCGCTCGGCCGCCTATGCCGCGCGGTATCTCGCCAAAAACGTGGTAGCCGCGGGCCTCGCCGACCGCTGCACCATTCAGCTTGCTTATGCGATCGGCGTGTCCAAGCCGTTGGCTGTCTATGTGGACCTGCATGATACCGGCCAGGTTGACGAGGGGCGGCTTGAAAAGCTGTTGCGCGAGCTTGTCGACCTGTCGCCCCGGGGCATTCGCGAACATTTGAAACTGAGTCGGCCGATTTACGCCCGAACCGCGGCCTACGGTCATTTCGGGCGAGCGCCAGATGACAGTGGTGGCTTTACCTGGGAAAAAACCGATCTGGTGGATCAATTGAAGTCTGCCTTCGGGGCCTGAGGGGTCCGGCCGTGGCCCCGACAATGACCAATTC
>RFJA01000026.1 GCA_003695065.1 Alphaproteobacteria bacterium | reverse complement strand
TTGCCTCGCTCCTCCTCCTGGCCGCTCATCGCTGATAGATAGGGTCGGCGCGTCCCCGGGTTCCGCGTATGTTCAGGGTTTTGAACATGCCGTCCTTGAACAGGGCGGAACTCGGCTGGTTGATGTTCCAGTCCATGATCACCGTGCGTCGGGCGATGCGCCATACGCCGTCCCGCTTCTCGAACCGGTCGAAGTAGCGCCCGCCATAGAGGAAATCCTGATCCTCGCCGGCACGGACCGACTCCTCATGGGCTTTGAGGTAGGCTTCCCCGAACCAGCCACGTACCTTTTCCGCGGTGCCCTTCACCTTGTGGTAGGCGAAAAGATAGGACTCGGTATGGGCAACCGTGCGGTCCGCCTCGAACTCCATGTGAACATTGGAAATCGAATGCTGGGTGACTTCAAACCACTCCTGAATCCCGCTGATGATGAATTCGGCAAATTCCCGGGCATTGCCGGCAAAGACCCCGTGATCGTCAAAGCCGTCCTCCCAGTAGACCGATTTCATGAGTTCGACATCGCACCGGTCCAGCGCCCGGCAATATGAGGTGAGTACGTGATAGATCTGCTGGCGGTCGACGAGCTCCGCCACCGCTTGCGCCATGTTGTCCATGAAAACGCATTCCCCGTGTTCGCCAGATTGCGTGTGTCCCTGCGCCTGGCCAAGCCCCCACAGCAAGATTGGCGTGAGCGGATACCGGGAGTCAAGCGCGGTGCAACGGATTCTTCTTGACAAAATGTACCAAAACGGTTATTATTATCCTGTTTTGCTATTTCGGGGTGCCGTATGCGTTTGAGCCCTCATTTCACCTTGCGGGAGTTGACCCGCAGCCAACTGGCGGCGCGCCGCGGGATCGAAAACCGGCCTGCTGTAGGGGAAATCGAGAATCTGAAACGTTTGTGCACCGAAATTCTTGAGCCGGTTCGGGCGGCTTTCGGCGTGCCCTTTTCGCCGTCGTCGGGATTTCGGTCACCGGCCGTGAACCAGGCCCTGGGCGGGGCAACCGGGTCCCAGCATACCCGGGGCGAGGCGGTGGATTTCGAGCTGCCCGGCATCGCCAACCAGACGCTCGCACGGTGGATCAGGGACAATCTCGAATTCGATCAACTGATCCTCGAATTCCCCGATGCCGAGGACGGGTCCGGCGGCTGGGTTCATTGTTCCCTGGTTGCCGATGGCAACCGGCGACAGGTTCTGACCCGCACGCGGGCCGGTTACTCTCCGGGTCTGGGTGGGGACGATATGTGCCAGATTGGATAATTTGGGCGTGGGTTGAGGTCGCCCCTGGAAACAGAAGGATGTTCTGATGGGGATCATTTCAAGGCTGATTGGTGGTGGTGCAGCCGACGCGGTCGATGCCATTGGCAGCGTGTTCGACAAGCTCTTTACCTCGGATGAGGAACGGGCCCAGGCAGCCTATGTGATGGAGAAACTGCGTCAGCGTCCGGCCCTGGTTCAGGCCGAGATCAACAAGATCGAGGCGGCGCATCGCACTCTGTTTGTCGCCGGGTGGCGGCCTTTCATTGGCTGGGTGTGCGGGTTGGGCTTTCTGTGGGCGTTTATTGGCCATCCGCTGTTCGAGTGGGTGGTTGCGGTCAGGGGGCTTGATCTTGTCCCGCCGCCCATCGTGACTGACAACATGATGGAACTGGTGCTGGCACTGCTCGGCCTCGGGACGCTGAGGACCTACGAGAAGGTCAAGGGGCGCGCCATGTGAAGTTGGGTACCTCTTGCGGCTTTTTCCCGTTTGCGCTACTCGAACGCCGGGACATGAAGGGATTCGCGCTCGATGCACAACACAGCCACCATGCCAGCCCGTGCCCGGGTGGACCAGGCTACCGCCGACCGGCGGATCGCACTATGGCTTCTCGCGGTTAGTGCGATGGTCTTCGCCATGGTGGTGGTGGGCGGCATTACCCGGCTTACCGAATCCGGGCTTTCGATAGTGACCTGGAAGCCGTTATCGGGAGTGGTGCCGCCGCTGACGGATGCCGATTGGCAGGCGGAATTCGAGGCCTACAAGCAGTATCCCGAGTACCAGAAGGTAAACCGCGGGATGACCCTGGACGAGTTCAAGAAGATCTTCTGGTGGGAATACGCGCATCGCCTTCTGGGGCGGTCTATTGGTCTCGCGTTTGCCATTCCGCTCGCCGTTTTCTGGATTCGTGGCTACGTGCGCCGCGAACTCAGGGTGCGCCTGGTGGGGCTGTTCCTGCTTGGTGGCCTGCAGGGACTCATGGGCTGGTACATGGTCAAGAGTGGTCTGGTCGATCGCCCCGACGTGAGCCATTATCGCCTGACCGCCCATCTGTCGCTGGCCATCATTATCTATAGTGCCCTGATGTGGGTGGCGCTGGGGCTGCTGCGACCGGAGACGGGAACGCCGTCACTGAAGGCGCGTCGCCCCGACCTGTGGCGCCTGTTTCTTGTGCTGGTGGGACTGACAGCGTTGCAAATCGGACTTGGCGGTTTCGTGGCGGGGCTCAACGCGGGTATGGTGTACAACACATGGCCGCTGATGGGTGGCGGATTCATACCGGGCGACCTTCTGTTCATGGATCCGTGGTGGGTCAATTTCCTGGAGCACACCACGACCGTGCAATTCAGCCACCGCATGATCGCATATGCGGTTGTCGTCACGGCTGCGGTGTTGTGGTGGCGCCTCAGAGTCACCGGGGTGGCGGACGCAGCGAACCTGGTTTTGGCGGCGGTGTTGATCCAGCTTGTACTCGGCATCCTGACGCTGGTTTACGTGGTGCCTATTCCGCTTGCCGCATTGCATCAGGCGGGTGCCATGGTGCTGGTTACGGCGATCCTCTATCTTGGTCACCGGATGGTGCGGTCATGACCGAGTTCTGCACGGTCTATGTGACTGTGGGGTCCGAAGCGCAAGCCCTTGAAATCGCGCGCACGGTCGTGAACGAAAATCTGGCTGCCTGTGCCAACCTTCTGGGGCCGGTGACATCGGTCTACCGGTGGCAGGGCAAGACCCATGAGGATGCAGAGGTGGCGCTCTTGCTCAAAACGCGCCGGGTCCTGTTTGATGCGCTGGCGGAGCGGATCAGAACGCTCCACAGCTATGACTGCCCGTGCATCGTTGCCTGGCCCCTTGAAGCCGGCACCGCGGATTACCTTGGCTGGGTCCGCGATCAGACCCGGCGCTAGACACCTAGGAGTAGCGCTGTTTGACGTAGGAGCCCGGGGCGTCCTCGATCGGCTTGTATTTGTCACTTCCCGGCGCGCGCGCCGGGACGCGCCGGCCGGATTTGCCTTTCAGCCAGTTGTGCCAGTCCGGCCACCACGATCCGGCATGCTCGACCGCGCCACGAATCCACTCATCCAGCGTGGCCGGTGGTGCAGCGTCTGCGGGATCGTTGGTCCAATGATTGTACTTTTTGGCCGCTGGCGGATTGACCACCCCGGCGATATGTCCCGAACCGGTGAGGACGAAGCGGTTTCGACCGGAAAAGGTCCGGGTGGCCTTGTATACTGATTGGGGCGGACAGATATGATCGGTCTGTGCCGCGAGGATATAGGTTGGTGCCGTGATTTTGGTGAGGTCAATGGGGGTGCCGGCAAGGGTGAGCTTGCCCGGCTTCACCAGATTGTTTTCCTGATACATCTCCTTCAGGTAGAACTCGCACATGGCGCGGGGCAGGCGGGTCGAGTCCGAGTTCCAGTAGAGCAGATCGGACGGGAACGGTTCCTTGCCAAGAAGATAGTTGTTGACCACGAACGACCAGATCAGATCGTTGGCCCGCAGCATGTTGAAGGTGGTGGCCAGTTCGCGGCCATCGAGGTAACCGCGTTCCTGCAAGATAGCCCGTATGTATTCCAGTTCCTCGTCGTCAGTGAATAACTTGAGTTCTCCCGCATCCTCGAAATCCACCTGTGCGACAAAGAATGTGGCCGATCGGACGCGCTGATCCTGGCCCTTGGCGGCAAGGTGGGCGAGCGTGGTGGCAAGTAGGGTGCCGCCGATGCAATACCCGACGAGGTTTGGCGCCTTTTCGCCGGTGATATCCTCAACCACATCGAGAGCGGCCAGCGCGCCCTTCGTCATGTAGTCTTCGAAGCCGGTATCCGCCATGCTCTCGTCCGGGTTGCGCCAGGAGACCATGAACACGGTATAGCCTTTGGAGACCAGCCACTTCACAAGGGAGTTCTTGGGCTTGAGATCCAGAATATAGAATTTGTTGATCCATGGCGGGATGATCAGCAACGGGGTCTTGTAGACCGTCTTGGTCGACGGTGCGTACTGAATGAGCTGGATCAGTTCGTTTTGGAAGACAACCTTGCCCGGTGATGCGCCGACGTTGACGCCCACTTCGAAGGCATCAAGATCGGTCTGGGTGATGGCGAGCTGGCCCTTTCCCCGTTCCAGATCACGGAGAAGATTTTCCAGGCCGCGCACCAGATTTTCACCGCCGGTTTCGAGAGTGGTGCGGATCACTTCCGGATTGGTGAGGGCGAAATTCGACGGCGACATGGCGTCGATGAACTGGCGAATTTGAAAGTCCAGTTTCTCCGCGTCCTCATCATCGAGATCTTCGGTGGTCGCCGCTACCAGATTACGGGTCCAGCGTGCCGTCAAAAGGTAGGACTGCTTGATGAAATCAAAAATCTGGTTGTCCGTCCACTCGGGTGCCTTGAACCGCTTGTCGCCTTGCTCGGGCTCGACCACCGGCGGGACCTTTTCCCCCAGCATGCGTAGTGTCGCGTTCTGCCAAAGCTGCATGTACCCCTGCCACAGCGACATCTGTTGCTCCATCATCTTGTCGGGGTGAGCCATGATGCGGTTGGTCAGTTCGAGAAAGGCCTCACCCACTGTCGCCAATTCGAGATGGAGTTGTTTGGAAATGGTTTCGTTGTGTTCCAGAAATTCTGTAATCAGCCGCTGGCTCTGCGCGGCTATCCTGATCATGTTCTCTGCAAATTCCTGAGGATCGGGATATTCGACGGTGCTTTCGGCGGTGTCAGTCATGATGATCTCGATCTCCCTTCCCTCTGGTGCAGTGGGGTAAACGGTTCCACTCCGACAATGATAGCCCAATCTGAACCATTTGCGTAGGGCGCAGAGACTGCTATAGAAGGCGCACGAGCCGTGAGCCGTGTCGGCTGCTGAAACACTGGCTTAGGCTGAGATTTTGACAGAATGATGATGGTTCTCCCATGAATACCGAATTTTACCGCATCAAGCGGCTGCCGCCTTACGTCTTTGCCGAGGTCAACGCGATGAAGGCCAGGGCGCGAGCCGCCGGCGAGGACATCATCGATCTCGGCATGGGCAATCCGGATCTGGCGACTCCGCAGCATATCGTGGACAAGCTGGTGGAGACCGTGGCCAACCCGCGCACGCATCGCTATTCCCAGTCGCGCGGGATTCCGGGGTTGCGCCGCGCTCTGGCTGGCTACTACGAGCGACGCTTCAACGTTTCACTGGACCCGGAGTCCGAGGTCATCGTGACGCTGGGGTCGAAGGAGGGCCTCGCCAATCTCGCCCAGGCCATTACCGCGCCGGGCGATGTTGTGCTCGTACCCAACCCGAGCTATCCCATTCATCACTACGGCTTTATCATCGCCGGGGCGGCGATCCGCCATTTGCCGGTGGGGCCCGACAAGGATTTCATGGACATTCTGTCGCGTGCCGCACGCCACAGCGTCCCCAAGCCGATTGCGCTGGTGCTCAACTATCCGTCCAATCCGACCGCAGAAGTGGTCGGTCTCGACTTTTACAAGGAGATTGTGGACTTTTGCCGGCGTGAGGAAATTTATGTGCTCTCCGACCTTGCCTATTCGGAGATTTTTTTCGAAGGAGACCCGCCACCTTCGATCCTGGAGATTCCGGGCGCACGCGACGTGGCGGTGGAGTTCACATCGCTGTCCAAGACTTATTCCATGGCGGGCTGGCGAATCGGTTTTGCCGCAGGTAACAAAACCCTGATCGCCGCGTTGGCCCGGGTGAAGTCCTATGTGGACTATGGTGCGTTTACCCCAATTCAGGTGGCAGCGACCGCAGCGCTTAACGGGCCCCAGGATTGTGTCGAGGAGGCCCGCCAGGTCTACAAGGCGCGCCGTGACGTTCTGGTCAATGCGCTGGCGAATGCCGGTTGGCAGATTCCCGCGCCGAAGGCTACCATGTTCGCCTGGGCACCACTGCCTGAAGGGTGGCAGCATATCGGTTCGCTTGAGTTTTCGAAGCTGATGCTGCAGCACGCCAATGTGGCGGTGTCGCCTGGCGTGGGATTCGGAGAGTATGGCGAGGGCTTCGTACGGATCGCGCTGGTGGAAAACGAACAGCGGATTCGTCAGGCGGCGCGCAATATCCGGCGTTTCCTGGCGGCGCGCGACGAAATTCTGGGGAACAGACGGGCAGTATCGTGAGTGACACAGTGAGAGTTGGCATAGCGGGGCTGGGAACAGTCGGGCGCGGGGTTGTCAAAATCCTGGAGACTCACCGTGACATGATTGCAGAGCGGGCCGGCAGACCCATCGAGGTGGTTGCTGTCTCGGCGCGCAGCCGGACCATTGATCGGGGGATCAGCCTGGACCCGTATCGCTGGCATGACAACTGCCTCGACCTGGCAGATGCCGAGGATATTGATCTGGTGATCGAATTGATCGGCGGGTCCGATGGAATCGCAAAGGAACTGGTCGAGCGCGCCATCGAGAACGGCAAGAGTGTTGTGACGGCCAACAAGGCGATGATCGCCCATCACGGCGTGGCGCTGGCCGAGCGGGCCGAGGCGCAGGGTGTTGGGCTCAAGTTCGAGGCGGCAGTCGCCGGCGGCATACCGATCATCAAATCGGTGGCCGAAGGTCTGTGCGCCAACCGCTGCGAGGAAGTGTATGGCATTCTGAACGGCACCTGTAACTACATCCTGACCGAGATGGAAAAGACCGGGCGTGATTTCGAAAGCGTGCTCGCCGATGCCCAGCGTCTGGGTTACGCGGAGGCCGATCCCAGTTTCGACGTGGACGGCATTGATACCGCGCACAAGATTGCCATTCTTGCCAGCATCTGCTTTGGCACCCGCCTGAACTTCGACGCGGTGACGGTCAGTGGCATTCGCCGCATTGCGCCGGTCGATATCCGCTACGCAAGAGAGCTTGGCTACGTCATCAAGCTCTTGGGATCGGCGACCATGGAAAACGGTATGCTCGACCAGCGGGTCGCGGCCTGTATGGTCGATCGCGGATATTCCCTGGCAACGGTGGATGACGCCTATAACGCCATCGTCTTCCGCGGCGATTTCGTGGAAGACAGTTTTTATGAAGGCCGCGGCGCCGGCGAGGGGCCCACAGCGTCGTCTGTGGTTGCCGATCTCATCGACATTGCGAGGGGCAACATCACGCCTGCGTTCGGGACGCCGGCGAACCGCCTGAAAGAGGTGCCGGTCGCGCCACAGGACGCGTTGGAAGCATCATTCTATGTTCGCTTCTATGTGCATGACGAGCCGGGTGTGCTCGCCAGCATTTCCGAGAGTTTGCGGGACGAGGAGATTTCCATCGAGTCCTTGATTCAGCATGGTGATCCCGAGGACGAACAGATCTATGTGGTGCTCACCACCCACGAAACCTGCGAGCGGCGCCTGCTTCGGGCGCTCGACAAGCTGAAGGGACTCAAATCTCTGGTTGAGCCGCCGCTTTATCTTCGTATTGTCTCAATCCGCGAGGATGATGACTAAAGGGGGGCATGTGCTCCCGTAGCGCAAGAAGGGGCTTTTGAAGTTATGTCTGATAAACCTGTCTTGGACCGGATTTTTGTGCTCGAACTGGTCCGGGTGACTGAAGCAGCCGCGGTTGCGGCAGCCAAGCTGATCGGTCGGGGCAACGAGAAAGAGGCCGATGCGGCGGCAGTCAATGCCATGCGCGATGCTCTGAACAGGATCGAAATGGATGGCACCGTGGTGATCGGCGAGGGTGAGCGTGACGAAGCGCCCATGCTTTACATTGGTGAAAAGGTTGGCACCGGGAGCGGAACGGCGGTGGATATTGCGCTTGATCCGCTGGAAGGCACCACAATTACGGCCAAGGCCATGCCCAACGCCTTGGCGGTGATTGCACTGGCGGAGCGTGGCAATCTGCTCAATGCGCCTGACGTCTACATGGACAAGATCGCGGTCGGTGCCGGCTACGAGCCCGGTATCGTCGACCTTGATCGCACACCGGCCGAGAACATCAGGGCGGTGGCGGATGCCAAGGGCGTCTCGCCTGAGGATATCATGGTTTGCATCCTCGACCGCCCGCGCCATGCCGAGCTGATCAAGGCAGTGCGGGACGTCGGGGCGCGGGTCATGCTGATTGGTGACGGCGACGTTGCCGGCGTCATCAACACCACTGCACCGGATTCGGATGTGGATATCTATATGGGCTCTGGCGGCGCGCCCGAAGGGGTGCTGGCGGCAGCGGCGTTGCGCTGTATCGGGGGGCAAATCCAGGGCCGGTTGCTGTTCCGCAACGAAGAGGAAAAACAGCGCGCCTACAAATGGGGCATCGAGGATCTGGACCGCAAATACAGGACCGAAGATATGGCCAAGGGTGATGTGATCTTTTCGGCCACCGGGGTGACCCATGGTACCATGCTGGATGGTGTCCGCGCTCTGCCCGGCGGTCGGGTCGCGACCCACACGGTGGTCATGCGGTCCCGGACCCGGACGGTGCGTTACATCAAAGCCGAACATTGCCTTGAGAAAATGACAGCTTGAAGGGAGTCGGGATGCCGGACACATTGACCGAGGACGCACTGTTCGGCGTCGCCCGGTCGATATCCGGCAGGACCTGGCGCATGCGCCCGGTGCCGGCGCGCATCGCCGAGGCCATCTCACAGGCGCTGGGTGTCCCGGAAATCGTCGGGCGGGTCTTGGCGGGCCGTGGCGTCGACGTGGACAGTGCTGCGGATTACCTGAACCCCAGTCTGCGGACCTTTATGCCTGATCCTTATGCTCTGGCCGATATGGCGGTGGCGGCGGAACGAGTGGCTGACGCCATCATGGCCGGGGAGCAGACCGCAGTTTTTGGCGACTATGATGTGGATGGCGCCACGTCGAGCGCGCTGCTCAAGCATTTTTTCGAGGCCGCGGGCGGGCATCTCCAGATCTATATTCCTGACCGCATCACGGAAGGGTATGGCCCCAATGCTCCGGCTCTGCTGGGGCTCAAAGAGGCCGGCGTCAGTCTGGTCCTGACCGTGGATTGCGGCGTTTCCGCCTATGAGCCGCTGGCCGAGGCGCGCGCGGCCGGGCTTGATGTCATTGTGGTCGATCACCATCAGGCCGAACCGCGACTGCCCGAGGCCGTGGCGGCGGTCAACCCCAACCGGCTCGACGATGACAGCGGACTTGGATATCTGGCAGCTGTGGGTGTGACCTATCTGCTGGTGGTGGCAGTGAACCGGTTGCTCAGGGACCGGGGCTGGTATGGCACAACGCGCCCGGAGCCCAACCTCCTCGACTGGCTTGACCTGGTGGCGTTGGGCACGGTCTGCGACGTGGTGCCTCTCACCGGGCTCAACCGGGCGTTGACCGCCCAGGGTCTGAAAGTGATGGCAAGACGCCGGAACCCGGGCCTCGCGGCGCTTGCCGACGTCGCCCGGCTCGATGAACGTCCTGGGACCTATCATCTCGGTTTTGTCATGGGACCGCGGGTCAACGCCGGGGGGC
>RFJA01000244.1 GCA_003695065.1 Alphaproteobacteria bacterium | reverse complement strand
GTGCCCGGCATCCAGCAAGTGCTGGCAAATGGCTTTTCCAATGCCGGCGCTACCGCCGGTGACGATCGCCGTCAGTGTTCTGTCGTTGGCCATCGGTTATCCTCCTGCGTTATCTGGGGCTGGCCCACAGAACGGCCACATCCGCCTCGTCGAGCCGCGCAGACACCCTCACACGGTTCCCCACATCGACCCCCTGTTCGGCAAAAACGTAGGCCACCGGGCCCTCGTCCAGTTGCACGAGCGCCACCTCAACCGGCAGACGATCCCGGAACCATGGCTCCAGACTGGCGTGCAGACGGGTCTTGCTCAGGACTTTGGCCATGCCTTCCACAGGTCGCCATTCAAGATCGTCGGCCAGGCACCGCCCACAGACTTCCCGGGGCGGATACTGAACCTGCCCACATTGGAGACAGGTTTGGAACCGCAATTCACCCTCGCGGGCGCCCTCGGTCACATGGCGCCAGAGCGCCGTGCGAAAAGCGGGTGGCAGCGCTTTGTCAGTCATGCTTCACCCCTCCCGAGAATTGCGGCGCCAGTGCACAGGCAGCGGTCATAGATCACCATGCCGTAGCCCGAGACGAGGCCGAACCGCGCGCCGTCCACGGCCACACCGGCAGCCTGTCCGGTCAATTGTCGGATTGCCTCCACAAGCCCGAGATACCCTCCGGCAGCGCCAGCCTGGCCGGCCGAAAGTTGGCCGCCACATGTGTTGTGCGGCAAGTCACCGCCGACGGTGAGATCGGTTTCCCGTAGGAACGCGGCGCCCTCACCTTTCTTGCAGAACCCCAGGTCCTCAAGTTGCATCAGTGCAATGACCGGATAATCGTCGTAGGTTTCCACAAAATCCATGTCCTTAGGCCCAAGACCGGCCTGTTCGTACAGCCGTTCCCGCTCCATCGCCCAGCCACCCCGCGTCGGCACCGGATCATCGGGAAAGGCGTTGTGGCGCTCCACCACGCTTTTCACCGTCGCGTGCGGCAACCCCAGCGACTTCGCCCGGTCGGTTGACATGACCAGGAAAGCCTCCGCCCCGGCGCAAGGCATGACACAATCGAGCAGGTGGAGGGGCTCCGCCACGGGCCGCGCCTTGAGATAGTCGTCAAGGGTCATCGGCTTGCGCAACAGGGCATGGGGATTGGCAAGCGCGTTTTGGCGCTGCGCCACGCACAGCCGTCCGAAATCTTCTCGCGTTATACCGAACTGATCCATGTAGCAGCGGGTAATCATGGCGAACACGGCATTGGGGCCAGCGGCGCCATAGGGGTAGACTGCGTCCCGGGAAAAGCTCGAAAAATCCGCCACCAGATCCTTGAACGCGCCGGGCTGGTTGGTATCGGCGGCAATGCAGGCGACGATCTCGGCGTCGCCCGCCTGAATGGCGCGCGCCGCTCGCCGGAGCGTCACCACACCGCTTGCCCCGCCCATGGGCACATGTTCCAGCCAGCGCGGACTGAGCCCCAGATAGGCCGTCATCGCCACCGCCGTATCGGGCTGCAGGGTAAAGGACGACATGGCGAGACCGTCCACATCCGCCTTGACGATCCCAGCCGCCTCGATCAGGCGCGCCAGCGCCTTGCCGGCAAACCAATGTGCACTGTGGCTGCTGGTCCGCTCGTACCCGATGGTCACCGGCGTGGTGAGTGCAACGCCCTCGAAGCTCTCCATTGACCGGGCCATGCCTTACCCCGCCTTCCTGGGCCGTTTCTTGAGCGCCCGCAAATCGAACGCCTCGCCCTTGTCGACCATGACCTTGGCCAGGGACTTCAACTCGCCCCGTTGCAGCTTCTGGGACGCCGTCAGCGGCAGGGCGTCAACAAAGGCGATATATCCCGGAACCTTGTAATATGTGAGGCTTTCAAGGGCTGCAGCGACGATCTGCTGCGCTGCTGCTTCATCCCGAGCACTCTTTTCGTCCATAACCAAGGCGGCAAACACCTCTTCCCCGCGGATCTCGTCGGGAACCGGAGCGACCCCGACCGCCTGAACGCCGGCAATCTGGGACAACACAGCTTCCACTTCCAGTGACGATATATTCTCGCCGGAGCGGCGCACGATGCTCTTCTTGCGATCAACGAAATGAAGCGACCCATCCGGCCCTTCGCGGACAATGTCGCCGGTGTGGAACCATCCCCCGGCCCACGCTTTCTCGGTCTCCTCCGGCATGCCAAAGTACCCCGAAAAAAAGCCATGGCGCGGATCGGGGCCGGCACGACGGACCAGTAACTCGCCAGGCTGACCAGGCTCCACGTCCTTGCCGGCATCGTCCACCAGCCGCCACTCCATGAACGGCTCGGGCTTGCCAAAACAACAGGTGCCCACGTGACGCGGTTCACGATTGGCGATAACAGCGGCAGCGCCCCCGACCTCGGTCATGGACCAGGCCTCGATCAGCGGAAAGCCGAACCGGTCCTCGAACGCCTTATGGTGCTTGGGATTGACCCCGGCGCCAAATCCGAAGCGCACGGTGTGGTCGCGCTCGAACGGTTCGGAATCCAGGTTGAGCAATATGGCCGGCAGGACACCCAGATAATGCACGATGGTGGCACCACTCGTGGCCACCGACTTCCACCAGGTCCTGGGGTGAAAACGATCAAGCTGGATGATGCATCCCCCGGTCATGATCATACACATGGTGGACGTGGCCAGCGCATTCATGTGGACCAGGGGAAGCGGGGTCAACAGCCTCTCCTGCCCCGGGCGAATGGTGCACAGGTCACCGAGGTTGCGATACCAGTCGCCCATGACCCTGAAATAGCTGTTGGAAAGCATGCAACCCTTGGGCTTTCCGGTACTGCCGGACGTGTAAAGAAGCGCGCATTCGGTGTTTTCCGACGGCGCCGCCCCATTGTTCGACTCGATGACTGGCAACGACGCCAGATCATGGGCCGACACGACAGGCACCGTGCGCGTCACATTGTCCACGATTCTGGAGGCCAGTTCGCGCCGTTCGGGCAATGCAACGATAAAGGAAAGGCCGCTGTCATCGGCGATATAGGCCAGGTCCTCGGGCGAGGCCTCACCATTAAGTGGCACCACCGAGACGCCCAGTCCATTGAGCGCAAACCAGTGGATGAAAAAGTCGACCCGGTTATCAAGCAACAGACCGACCCTCACCCCGGTTGACAGGCCGGCCGCCGCATAGGCTGTGCGTGCCTCCCCGATCAGGTCCATGGCCTCACCATAGGTCAGATCGACCGCGCGGTCACTGTAGGCGCTGGCCGCCTCCGCGGGGATATGCAGAAACACCGCAGCGCCGTACCGCTCGGCAGCACTCTTAAAAAGATCGAATACCGTGCACAGCTCCGCCATCGAGATCCGGACCCTCCCGTTGGTTTACATGAATAGATACCTCTCTCCTCCTGGCGAGGTGATGGCCACCATAGCACAGGACGTAATACATGAAAAGTCATAACATGAATTTTCAATTATTTGAAATTGAGGTCATCGGCGAGGACGGGTAAGATCCGCGAGAATCGTTCGAGTGATCGTAGGAGCGCACCGGGCATTGAAAACACAAGAGCAAGACACACTGGCCTATCCGTTTGACTACCTCGCCTATCTTCTGGCCCGGGCGAGCACGAGTGTCAGCGCCGAATTTCACCGGGAATTGCGACGGCTGGGCATTCCGGTAAGCACCTGGCGAATCGTCGCCTCGGTGTCGGAAAAAGCGCGCAGCGTCAGTGAACTGGCCGGCATCGTGCTGATGCAGCAGCCGACCCTGTCCAAGGCCCTGGACCGTCTGGAGGCCCAGGGACTGGTGGAGCGCGAACGTCGTGAGGACAGCCGCCGCAAGGTTTACGTCAAACCCACGGAAAAGGGCCGAATGCTCGCCGAGCGGCTCAAACCCAAGGCGCAATTGCACGAACAGGAAGTTCTCAAAGAGCTCACCCCGGACGAGGCGCGCAAACTGAAAGCCGCCCTGCGGCGCCTGATTCGCCATTATGAACGGGACAACAGCACATAGCCTATTTTCCGGGCGCGACTTGCACGGTATGATCTGCCACCATGGCTTGGAAAACAGATGGTCTGACAATCGGATGCGTGAAAGGCGATATCACCCAGCAGGGTGATGTTGACGCCATCGTCAATGCAGCCAACGCCCAGTTGCGAACCGGCGGCGGGGTCGCCGGCGCCATTCATCGCGCGGCGGGACCGGGGTTGGCGGAAGAATGTCGCGACCTTGCACCGATCAAGCCGGGTGAAGCAGTCATCACAGCCGCCTACAATCTGCCCAATCTCTATGTGATCCACTGTCTCGGGCCGGTGTATGGGAAAGACGAACCCGCCGCCGAGCTTCTTGCCGATTGCTATCGCAATGCACTGCGCCTGGCCGATGAGAAGGAGTTGACCTCCGTTGCATTCCCAGCCATCTCAACCGGTGCTTTCGGCTATCCACTGGAGCCGGCGGCACGGGTGGCCGTCAAGACCATCCGCGACATGACCCCCGATCTTTCCTCGGTGCGCCGGGTCCGCTTCGTGCTGTTCAGCGATAAGGACTGCGTCACCTATCACCGTTTGCTGGACGAAATCCTCGGCGCCTGACCCGATCCGTCAGCCCTTTACGGTGAACCCGACACTGCCCATGCCCTGGACCGTGTGCTTCACCGCGATACCAGGCGACAAGGCTTCGGCCGCCGTCGCGCCCCCGGCCATGACGATCCAGCCCCGCTTGAGTTCAAGGCCCGCTTCGGCCACCAGGTGGGACGCGCCAGCCAAGGCCCGGGCAGGATGACCGAGGATCGCCGCCGACGACCCGATCTGCACCGGGCGGCCGTCAAAACTGAGAATCATGCCAAGGTTGGAGAAATCCACGTCCGGGCTGTGCCATTCACCCACCACGAAACTGGATGAAGAGCTGTTGTCGGCAACCACGTCAGGCAGGTTGAACTTGAAATTCCGGTAGCGGCTGTCGATCACCTCGATCGCCGGGGCCACCGCCTCGACTGAGCTCATGGCCTCGGCCAGGGTCACCCTTCCGGCCAGCGGCTTCTTGAGCAGAAACGCCAGTTCGGGCTCGACCCGCGGATGAACATAGGCGGCCATGTCGAGCACGCCGCCATCTTCAAGTCGCATGGCGTCGGTCAGCCGTCCCCAGATCATCTCGTTCAGGCCCATCTGGACCATCTTGGCGCGGCTGGTAAAGCCCATCTTGACGCCCACCATCCGCTCGCCCCGGGCCAGACGCCGCCCGATGGACAACGCCTGAACAGCATAGGCTTCATCAAGGTTGAGGTCATGCCCCGAGAGCGACAATTGCTCGATAGCATTGGCGTTCCTGGCGGCAGTATCGACGATTTCAGCGACTGCGGCAAGGTCGGTCATGGTTCACGCAGCTCCCTTTTCTTTTTCTTTCAGCATGTCGAGGGCGACATCAACGATCATGTCCTCCTGCCCCCCGACCATCTTGCGCCGGCCCAGTTCCACCAGAATATCCCGCACATCAAGGCCGTAGTTTTCAGCCGCCGTTTCCGCATGGCGCAGGAACGACGAATAGACCCCGGCATAACCCAAAGACAGCGTTTCGCGGTCGACACGTACCGGCCGATCCTGCAGGGGTCGGACAAGGTCTTCCGCCGCATCCATCAGTTTGAACAGGTCGCAGCCATGGTTCCAGCCTTTGCGGTCCGCCGCAGCGATGAAGACTTCAAGTGGCGCGTTACCAGCACCAGCGCCCATGCCGGCCAACGAGGCATCGACCCGAATGGCACCGTTCTGGACCGCCACGATGGAATTGGCGACCCCCAAGGACAGATTGTGATGGGCGTGAATGCCGCGCTGGGTCTCCGGCTTCAGCACGTCGTCAAAGGCCTGCAGGCGCGCCCTGACTCCATCCATGTCGAGGGCGCCCCCGGAATCCACCACATAGACGCATTGGGCCCCGTAGGTTTCCATCAGCTTGGCCTGTTCCGCCAGCTTTTCGGGTGCGACCATATGGCTCATCATCAGGAAACCGATGGTGTCCATGCCCATCTCGCGCGCCATGCCGATGTGCTGTGCGGAAATGTCAGCCTCGGTGCAATGGGTGGCGATCCGGACCGATCGCACGCCCAGCTCATAGGCCCGCTTCAAATCGTCCTTGGTGCCAATGCCAGGCAGCAGGAGCGTGGTCAGCTTGGCATGGGTAAGCACCTCGGCCACCGCCTCCAGCCACTCCCAATCGGTGCACTTGCCGAAGCCGTAGTTGAAGCTGGAACCGGCCAGACCGTCGCCATGCGCCACTTCGATGGCGTCTACCCTGGCCTCGTCGAGCGCCTTGGCAATGGCGCGCACATGATCCAGATCGTACTGGTGGCGGATCGCATGCATGCCGTCGCGCAATGTCACGTCCTGGATATAGAGCTTGGTCGTGGTAGGATCGAATGAAGTCATGCTATCTCCCCCGTCACGCGGCTTGCGCCTGATACTTGAGCTGGGCAATCCGCTCACCCGTCCCCATGGCGGCCGACGTCATGATATCGAGGTTTCCGGCATAGGCCGGCAGGTAATGGGCAGCGCCCTCCACTTCGAGGAACACCGAGGTCTTCAACCCGCTGAACTCGCCATACCCCGGAATCTTGAGGGGTCGGTTGGATCCGAAGCGCTCGAACTGCACTTTCTGTTTGAGGCGATAACCCGGCACATAGGACTGGACGTCCTTGACCATTTGCTCGACCGATTGTTCGATCTCCGCCTCGTCGGCAAAATCCGACAGAGTGAAGACGGTATCGCGCATCAGCAACGGCGGTTCGGCAGGATTAAGGATGATAATGGCTTTGCCGCGCCCGGCGCCCCCCACCGTTTCGATCGCCCGCGACGTGGTTTCGGTGAACTCGTCGATGTTTGCGCGGGTCCCCGGCCCGGCCGACCTGGACGAGATCGAGGCCACGATTTCGGCATAGTGCACCTTAGCCACCCTGGAGACCGCCGCCACAATCGGGATTGTCGCCTGCCCGCCGCAGGTCACCATGTTGACATTGCGCGCCTGAAGCTGGTCGCCCATGTTGACCACCGGCACCGTGTAGGGCCCGATCGCCGCAGGCGTCAGATCCACCAGCGTCTTGTCGGGATAGTCCTTCAGGACCGCATCATGATGAAAATGCGCCTTGGCCGACGTGGCGTCGAAAACGATTCGTATGTTTTTGAACTCGGGCATTTTGAGCAGACCATCAATCCCTTCGTGGGTGGCTGGCACCCCCATCCGTCGGGCCCGCTTCAAGCCGTCGGAGTCAGGATCGATCCCGACCATGGCCTTGCATTCGAGTATGTTGGAGGTGCGCAAAATCTTGATCATCAGGTCGGTCCCTATGTTGCCCGATCCGATGATCGCGCACCCAACCTTCGCTGCCCCCGAAGATCCGGTTTGTGTCATCGTTCTCCCTTTCCTGATCGAGCCGTTGCGGACTCGACGTGCCTTCTGTCTTGAAACGCATTGCCAGTGTGGCACCTAGGCCAGAATCGTCAACGCAGCCCCTTGGCTTTTCTCTCACTATATGAGATTAATTTGGCATGACACCCAAGAACGCATCGGTGGTAAACGCCTTCCAGATTCTGCGTCTGATCGGGGCACGGGGGCCAGAACTCAGCCTTGCCGACATGGCGCGGACGCTGGACCTTTCGCCTGCCGCCGTCCATCGCCTGGTTGCTACACTGCAAGAGGTCGGCGCCGTGGTGCGCCCCAGGCGTAACGCCTACCGGCTTAGCCCCGGCCTTGCCGATCTGGCCGAGGCGGTCGACACAACGGCGGTGCTGACCGCACTTGCCCGGGCACCGGTCCGGCGCCTTGTCCAAACATTGGGAGAGGTGGTCCACCTGGGCACATTCGACGGCGAGATGGTGACCTACCTGGTAAAAGGAAGCCCGCGCAAGAAAACCATCGTGCCAACCCGGGAAGGCACCCAGCTCGAAGCCTACAGCTCCGGTGTCGGCAAGGCGCTGCTCGCCCACTTGCCGGAGCCAGAGCTTGACGCCTATCTATCGAGTGCCCCTTTCATACCGCTTACCGAACATACCATCACCGAACCGGGCGCCATCCGTGCCGAGCTGGCGAAGGCACGACGCGACGGTTACGCCATGGACAACGAAGAAGTGGTGCCTGGCCTGACCTGCCTGGCGGTCCCGATCCTCGCACCCTCCGGCCGGGCCATCGCCTCGCTTTCGGTGTCGGCTCCCACCGAGGTCTTTACGCCTGAATTTCGAAGAACGGCTCTTGAGAATCTGCAAGGTGAAGTACGGACACTTGAGTCCCGGCTTTTTGGCAGGATGGGCGCAGGGGACCCCGGGCATCATCGCCCCGCGTGACCTGTACCACGCGAAGATCGCAAGATTTCGTTATGGTTAATCCCCCAAAATTAACGCCCCCTTCACCTTTTCGACCTACCCTGCCCTGAAAAAGCAATGACTGCGACTTCCTAGGACAAAAAAATGAGGCACCGTAGATGCCACAGAACACGCTATTCGCAACCATTGCCCATCTTTCCGCTGCTACCGGCATTACGACAGGCTTGTTCTGGCTCCTGAAATCGAAAAGGAATGTCGGGAAGGGTCACGAGGAACTGGAGCAAAGCGCGCAAGAAACGCGCGATCTGAAAGCCCAGTTTGCCGAGCTGGAATTCGAACGCGCAGCCATCGAACAGGCCGCGGCCGAAAACATTCGGCTCGCCGAAGATCTGTTTTTCGCCCGCGAAGAGGCAGAAAAGAACGCCGGTTTTCTTAAGCTCATCATGGATTCTATCAGCCAGGCGATTGCCGTGTTCGATCAGTCCGGGCGTTTGATCAAATGGAACGAGCAATTGAGCAAATTGCTATCCATACCCGCGTCCAATCTGGAAGTGGGTCTGCCCGAATCCCGCTTCAACGAACTGCTCGGACCGATCCGCGTAGACAGCGACAATCAGGCAGGACAATCGGCCAAGGACTCGGGTGAACAGGAATGGCGGCTTTCCAATGGCCGGATTCTGAGCGTTCAGCGCTCGCCAATACCATGCGGCGGTTACATCGAAACATTTACCGACATTACCGACCGAAAGAATGCCGAAGAGATCATCTGGAAGATGGCCCACACGGATCATCTGACAGGTCTGGCCAACCGGGCTTGTTTCACCAATGCAATAGAGGATGCGGTCGCGCAAACCAATCAGGACAAAGACCGTCTGGCGCTCGCTTTGATCGACCTCGATAAATTCAAGCCCGTAAACGACAGCTTCGGTCACCCGACAGGTGACAAGCTGCTGGTTGATGTCTCTGAAATCATTAAAAATGCAATCCGCGAGGGGGATATCGCCGCGCGATTGGGCGGAGATGAGTTTGCCGTTCTCATGCGCGGTGTGAAATCGGCAGGTGATGCCCGCGCCATCGCCGAGAAGATCGTTAAAACCCTAAACTGCCCCTTGACGGTAAATGGCCATCGAATCAGCATCGGCGCAAGCGTCGGGATCGCTCTCTATCCGGATCATGCGGATTCCCCCGAAGCGCTGATTGCTGCGGCCGACCGGGCGTTGTACTCCGTCAAGGCGTCGGGGCGCGGATACGTCGCCGTCTCGACCGAGGGCAGATGGGAGGCTGCCTTGCCAATCCAAAAGGTCGGCTGAAACCTGTCACCAGTCCGCCAGGGGTTTCGCGGTCCAGCCAGCGCTTCGTGGATACCGCACTTCCGAAGTGGAACTGCCATCGTATAGACTGCCCTCCTCCATTCATGGTAGGGGCAAATGCCATGCACATAGTTACACGAATTATTGGACGAGGCCTGGCGGCGGGCCTGCCGATCATCCTGACCGTCGCCATACTGGTCTGGCTTCTGCGGACCATCGAAACCTGGATGGCGGTGCCACTGCGCTGGGTCATGGGCGAGGTTTACCTGCCGGGCATGGGGCTTGTCGTGGGCCTGGGTCTGATCATCGTGCTCGGGATTGTGGCCTCCACCTGGATCGGCGGAAAACTGCTCGACCTCCTGAACGCGATTGTCGAGCGCCTGCCCTTGGTCAAGACCATCTACGGCGCGCTCAAGGACGTGTTCAGCCTGTTCACGCGCAAGGAGAGTGACAGCTTCGATACCGCCGTCATGGTGGAGTGGGGCGGACGGCGGTTCCTGGGTTTCATTACCCGCGAAGACGGCTCCGGGCTGCCCGATGGTCTGATGAACGAGGGCGACGTCATCGTCTATTTGCCCATGGGATACCAGATCGGCGGCTTTCCCATCGTAGTGCCCCGCGACCAGCTTACCCCGATCGACATGTCGGTGGACGAGGCGCTCAAATTCGCGTTGACAGCGGGCGCCTCGCGCAATGGCGGAACTTCGTGATCACGATCACCGCCACCCTCGCCATTGGCGAAGAGGAAATCGAGGAGAGCTTCATCCGCGCCTCGGGACCGGGCGGACAAAACGTCAACAAGGTGGCAACGGCAGTTCAACTGCGCTTCGATATCCGCCATTCGCCATCGCTGCCGCCAGATGTGGCCAGGCGGGCGGAAAATCTGGCAGGAAAAAAGCTGACCAGGGATGGCGTGATCGTCATTACCGCGGAGCGGTTCCGCAGCCGGGAGCAGAATCGCGCCGACGCACTGGAGCGTCTCGTTGAATTGCTGCGACACGCGGCCAGACGTCCGCGCAAACGCAAACCGACCCGGCCAACCGCCGGTGCCCGGCGCCGGCGTCTCCAGACCAAGAAACACCGGGCATCGATCAAGGGCCTGCGACGCGCTGTGAAAAATGGCGACCCGTAGTCGCTCGCACCCGGACCACGCAGGCGAATCTCTCAACTGCGGCAGGTTGCCACGCGTGGCCCCCGGCCGGTAGATTTTCAAGGTGTATCGAAAACGTCAGAGACGGGGAGACAGCGCGTGAGTCTCAAGCAGCAATATCAGGCGGCGGCCGAAGCCCTGGTCCACTATCTGGAGACCAACACCACCGATCAGTCGGCCGATGTCATGGCGGTACCGGCCACGCTCTACACCGACCCGGCGCGATGGGAGCGTGAGATGGAAATGATTTTCCATCGCCTGCCACTGCTGATGGCACTGAGTGTGGAGATGCCCAATCCCGGCGACTACAAGGCTATGTACGCAATGGGCAAACCATTGCTTTTGACCCGCACGCAGGACGGGACCGTCAAAGCGTTCTGGAATGTCTGCACCCACCGCGGTGGCCGGCTTGCCGAGGATGGCCGGGGAAACTGCAAACGGTTCAGTTGCATCTACCACGGCTGGACATTCTCCAACGACGGTCGCCTGCTCGCGATCGCCGACCGGGCCAAGTTCGGCGACCTGGATACCGCCGAACTCGGCCTCACCGAATTGCCCTGTGCCGAGCGCGCCGGCCTGATTTTTGTCACCCTGACTCCGGGTCTTGCCACCGATATCGACGCCTTTCTGGGCGGCATACTGCCTGACCTGGAACAGTGCGGGCTCGACAAGTGGCACTATGTGGGGAGCCGTGAAATCTTTGGCGCCAACTGGAAGGTCGCCTATGACGGCTATCTGGAAGGCTACCACTTTGCCGCGGCCCATCCCGACACGATCAACGCACGCACCTTCTCGAATGTCATGCATTTCGAGGCCTTCGGACCCCATATGCGCACCGCCTACGCGCAACGCGCCATCGACCAGCTTAAGAACGCACCGAAAGAGAAATGGGGCGAAATGGAAAACCAGGGCTACGATTTCGTGCGCACCCTGTTTCCCAACGTGTCCATCTTCCTTGCGCCTGAAATCGGGCAGATTTCCCAGCTTTTTCCGGGGCCGACGCCTGACCGCAACCGGACCATCCTGCACTTCGTTACCGCTCGGCCGCCGGCCACCGACGAAGACCGGGAGACCGTTGAGCAAATGGTCAACTTCCTGCGCAATGTAGTCAATGACGAGGATTACGCCCTCGGCCTGAAGGTTCAGAAGGGACTCGAATCAGGCGCCATCGACAAGGTTCTGTTTGGCCGCAACGAGCGCGGCAACCAGCTCTTCCATAAATATGTGGACTACTACGTGAACGCCGACCCCACCGCGCCTGAACCGACACTTTAGATGACCCCACAGGCCTTAAGGGACTGAATGGATGCCTTGTCCAGCCCCAGCAGGTCACCCAGCACCTCTTCTGTGTGCTGCCCGAGGGCGGGCGGCGGGGTTGGGCTGGTGGTCGGACTTCCGGAATAATTGATCGGGCAGCTCACGAGCGACAGCGCCCCCAGATCCGGATGGCTGAATTCCCGGACCATGCCCCGATCCCGCACCTGGGGATCCCGGAGCGCCTCCACCACATCCTGGATCGCGCCGCAGGGCACGCCTCTCGCCCGCAACGCCTCGGTCCATTCGGCCCGGGTCCGGGTCAGGAAGACTTTGGCCAACCTCGGAATCATCCGATCACGGTTCGTCACCCGCGCCGCATTGGTGGC
>RFJA01000025.1 GCA_003695065.1 Alphaproteobacteria bacterium | reverse complement strand
TTCGAGAGCACCCGCCAGGATCCCGCTGACACCGGCGATTCGCCCGGTGAACAGCATTAACAGCGTCGCCGCAAGCCCAATCAGCGCGCCGCCCACCAGTCCGGCAACCGGCGTGAAATCGGTTATCATCCCCGTCGCGTTTTCGGCCATGCCCAATCTCCACAAGAAACATGGATTATGGTAGCGCGATTCAGGAACGGGGGAAACAGGCCAGGAAAGGGGAGGACAGGTTGGCTGGGGCGGCAGGATTCGAACCTGCGAATGGCGGTACCAAAAACCGCTGCCTTACCGCTTGGCTACGCCCCATGCGATGATCGGCGAGATCGGCTGAACGCTCACCGTGTGGCCAGAACATACTCATGTTGCCGGGCGCACGCAACGCCTGAGAAGCGATTTTTTCGTTCCGGCCGCGCCCAAGGCCACCGTCTTTAATCGACTGTCAATGCGGTTGCTCTATCACCGGGGATCGACCATAAAGTACAGGCCATAGGGACCGGCTGGCGTTCCCCAATTTGGAGACAATGGCGCATGACGATACTGGTTACCGGCGTTGCCGGCTTCATCGGCTTTCACACGACCCGGAAGCTTCTCGCCCGGGGTGAACGGGTGATTGGCATCGACAACCTGAACGACTACTACTCGGTCGCCCTTAAACAGGCCCGTCTCCGGGAAATCGGTGAACACGGGAACTTTGTCTTCAAAAAGGTGGACTTCAGTGATTTCGAGGCGCTCAAAGCCGCCCTTGCCGGCGAAAAGGTGACCAGGGTCGTTCACCTGGGTGCCCAGGCGGGTGTGCGCTATTCGCTCACCAACCCCTTCGCCTATGCCCAGGCCAATCTGGTGGGGCACCTCAACATCATGGAATATTGCCGCCATCTCGACGGCTTTGAGCATCTGGTGTACGCGAGTTCCAGCTCGGTCTATGGTGGCAATACCGAACTTCCGTTCAGGGTCACGGACCGGGTAGACAATCCGGTCTCGCTCTACGCCGCCACCAAAAAATCCGACGAATTGATGAGCCAGTGTTACGCCCACCTCTACCGGATGCCCCAGACTGGCCTGCGATTCTTCACCGTCTACGGCCCCTGGGGGCGGCCCGACATGGCGCTGTGGATCTTTACCGAGAACATTCTCGCGGGTAAGCCGATCCGGGTGTTCAACCATGGCGACATGAAACGTGACTTCACCTATGTGGATGATATCGTTGCAGGCGTCATCGGCTGTCTCGACAATCCGCCGAAGGACGACGGTTCCATCCATGCGGTTGGCTCCACTGCACCGCACAAGGTCTACAACATCGGTAACCATCGTTCCGAAAAGCTCACCCACATGATCGAGATTCTGGAGGACGCCCTGGGCCGTAAGGCCGAGAAAATCATGGAACCGATGCAGCCTGGCGACGTCAAGGAGACCTACGCCGATATCACCGCCATTCAGGAGGACATCGGCTTCCAGCCGTCAACACGGATCGAGGTGGGCATTCCCCGTTTCGTGGAGTGGTACAAGGAATACCACGGCATTTAACGAGACACAGGGCGGCATCGCCATGTACACGCTGGCGGCAACAATTGTCTGGGGCATCCTGCAGCCAAGCAACCTGATTGCGCTTCTGGGGATGTTCGCCCTGGGTCTTGCGCTAGTGGGGGCCCGCCAGTTGGCCGCCCGCACCGGAGCCTTGGCGCTTATCCTGCTGGTACTGATCGGTCTTTTGCCTGTGGGCCAGTTGCTGATCCGCCCGCTTGAAGAGCGTTTTGCACCGCCTGCCATGGCAACACTTGGACCGGTCACCGGGATCATCGTGCTGGGTGGCGCGGAATCACCGGGCCTGACCGGGGCGCGGGATACGGTGCACCTCAGGGATACCGGTAACCGGCTCACCACGGCACTCGCGCTCGCTCAACGCTACCCCCGGGCAACCCTGTTGTTTACCGGAGGCTACCGATCCGGCGGGCTGTCCCAGGCCGAGGTGGCCGGGCGGCTCTTCATGGAAGCGGGCGTGGATCCGCACCGCCTGATTCTGGAGGATCAGTCCCACAACACCTGGGAGAACGCCCATCTGTCGAAAGCGCTCGCCCGCCCTCAGCCCGACGAAACCTGGCTTCTGGTCACCTCGGCATTCCATATGCCGCGGTCGATGGCCGTGTTCGAGGCGGCGGACTGGACCGTCATTCCCTACCCCACCGATTACCGAAGCCTGCCGAACGGCCTTGACTGGACCCTGGATGTGGCCACTCGCCTGCGCGAAGCCGACCTTGCACTCCATGAATGGGTGGGGCTGGTGGTCTATCGGTTGATCGGCCGCACCAGGGAATTCTTCCCTGCGCCGGACGGCGGAGCGACCACCTAATCGTTGTCGCTATTCTGCGCCTCCAGTTCGTAAAGGTAGATGGACGCCATGAGGTACGAAATATGTGCCGGCTTGTGCCGGTGCAGTTTGAAAATGACAAGATTATCAAGCGGTTCGATGGCATGGGTCCGCGCAATGTCGATTTCCTCTTCAGTCATGACGGCACGATCAATGGGCATCCCGTCCGCATCCACCCCGTGGGCAACCTCGCGCAGAGCCTGGGACCGAAGGCTAGGGGGCTGGTTATTCCAGGCACCCTCCTTCATCAGCTGGTCGAGAAGGGTCATCAGGTCCCGAATTTCCCAATCCGGTAAATTGTGACTGACCACCAGTTGAACAACCGACTGAAGCAGATCACTCAGTTTCTTGGGGTCGGGTATCGCGCGATTGAAAGCAAGGGTCCTCAAATAGGAATCCCTAAATCGTGAGACCGTGGAAAGATAGTAATGACAGCCTCGGGCGATTGTGATCGCGCATTCCAGATCTGTTGTCTCCAACACGCCGTCTTCGTTGTACCGGGATACAAGCGCTCCCAAAGGGAGCGTCGGATCGAACCCCAACATCGCGAGAAAACAGAACTTCGAGGCTCTGCTCATACCAACGCTATAGCTGTACCAGATGTCTTCCAGATCGTATTGCTGGCAGACTGGGAGCCGTGCGATGGTTCGCAACGTGCTTTTGGCAGCCATGATTAGGTCCAGGGTTCCCCATTTTTCCGGAAGCTGTTTCACCCGTAGCCGTCGATACTCTCTGGTTAGCAGAATTGACGTTACAGCGTCCGTTACGTCGCGCGATACCTGGCCTTCCGCAATAACGCGCTCAACCAGCTCGTGTGTCTTTGTTCCAGAAACGAAATTGGCGAGAATCTGACTGAAACAGGCTCGCTGCCCCCCATCCAGGGTTTCGAGAAAACAAAAGAGACGAATAAAATAGCTGATCCACTTCCTGCGAGGGAGCCCCCACGGTCGAATGTCTGACAGACTGACCCCGTATCGATCCAGGATGGCCTTGGAAAGGTCGTACATCCCGCGATAGATCGCTTCCGGCAAAATGGATCGCGGAACTGCGTCACCTTCACGGTTTTCAGCCTGGTAGGCCGGGGCTGCATCCTGCTCAAGCATCGCGATGGCTTCGGCCTCCTGACCCGATCGCATCGCCTGAACAATGGGCGCGCTGGCGAAATCGGTCCGCTGGGCATGAAAGGCGTGTCCCCCGTGGGGCCTGCCCCCGAAATTGTACTGCCCCAGGGATTGCGGATCAGCGTCCACGGGTTCCGTCACGTCCGCATCATCTCGCCGGCCGGCGAGATCAGCCTGCAAGTGCAGATACAAGTCTTGTACGGACTGCTTCAATTCCTCATCGAGATGTTGGTAGACTTCGATCGCCAAATCCGGATGGCCACTGGTAAAGGCGAATCCGAAAAACTCTTTGAGATCATCAGGCGTTAATGACTCAATCAAAAGACCAAGCGCCTCTTTGACGCGCTCGGGGTCCCGATCGAGAAGCTGATCGGCATAGTCGTAGTCACGCCGGCCGGCGCGATGCCAGAAGAAATATATAAAAGCGCCGGTGTGTCCCACCCTTCTGAAATAATTCCCGAGCTTGTGCGGATCATAGTGGTCGAGGATACCCGCGTCGACAAAACTTCTGACCACCCTGAGATTGCAATCGAGAACATTGGAAAGGAGCGTCGCGGAAAAAGCCGCACTGATATTGAAGTCGCCATCGGGACCACTGGCAAGGCTGGTGCAGTACGCCAACATGCGGGTGATGAGCTGCTCGTCCCGGGTCCTGACCACGAGACCAAGCAGGGTCTCCTCGGTTCCCGGGATGGGCTGAAAAGGGTCTTCGTTGAAGAGGTCGCGACCGAACAGCTCCGTTGCAATCACCCAGAAGATTTTACCGGAACGGGGGGAGAAATATTTATTGGCGAATACCCGCGCCGCAGCCTGAAGGGGGGTTTCTCCGCGCAAATTTGGCGACAGCAACGCGGCGTCACCGTCGCGGTCGATCATCTCTCGAACGCCTGGCACATCGTGTTGCTCGATAAGAGTATGAATTTGCGAAGCGTCGAAATCTTCCATCTGTCTTCTTCCGGACTACCGAGATTACCGGAACAAGACGAATGGAACTGGCAACTGTGAACAGGAGACCGGAGGTCGACTCAGCCTCTAGAGCTGCCAGCGCCGCACCGTCTCGGGAAACTCCTGCCCGCGCCACATCCCCTTGATGTCCGCAATCAGGCCACCCGGGCGGACCATGCTGGCGAGCTGGGCCGGTGTCAGAGCGGCATATTCCTTGTGCGGGACCGCGGCGACCACAGCCTCGTAACCACCGTCACCGGGGTTGCCGTCAAGGCCCGGCACATTTTCCTTCAGACGGACCTTGTAATGCTCCAGCGCTTCTTCCGGGTCGGCCAGAGGGTCATGGACATCGACCCTGAAACCCCGACGCTCAAGACCGCGGATGACGTCGATCACCCTGGAATTGCGCAGATCGGGCACGTTCTCCTTGAAGGTGAGCCCAAGCACCAGCACCCTGCCGCCACCCGATAGCTGGGCGGTGACCCGCTCGGCGATGAAGTCGCCCATGCCGTCATTGATCTTGCGCCCGGCCAGAATGATCTCGGGATGATGATTGATCTGGCGCGCCCGCTCGGCAAGGTAGAACGGATCGACACCGATGCAGTGCCCGCCCACAAGACCCGGCGTGAACTTGAGGAAATTCCACTTGGTCGCCGCCGCGTCCAGCACATCATAAGTGGACAGGCCCAGTTTCTGGAAAATCATGGTGATTTCGTTGATGAACGCAATGTTGATATCGCGCTGGGCGTTCTCGATCACCTTGGCGGCTTCCGCCGCACGAATGCTGGCGGCACGGAACACACCGCCAGAGGTGACTTTGCCATAAAGCGCAGCCAGCGTCTCGGTCACCTCGGGCGTCTGGCCGGAAATCACCTTGGTGATCTTGTCCACCGTGTGTTCCCGGTCGCCGGGGTTAATACGCTCCGGCGAATAGCCGAGAAAGAAGTCCTCACCGCACACCAGCCCCGAGGTCTCTTCCAGCACAGGCCCGCACAGCTCCTCCGTAACGCCCGGATAAACGGTACTTTCAAACACAACGATCGCCCCCTTGTTGAGGAGCGGCCCCACCGTTTCGCAGGCCGAGCGAACCGGCCCCAGATCCGGCTTGTTGTTGTCATCCACCGGCGTGGGCACGGTCACGATATAAATGTCCGCGCCGGCGCAATCCTGCGCCTTGTGGGTGTATTTGAGCGTGCTCGCCCGTAGCTGTTCCTCTTCCACTTCGCGCGTGATATCGAGGCCGCGGCTCAACTCCTCGACCCGCCGCGCACTGATATCAAATCCTATGGTATCGAAATGCTTGGCCAGTTGCACCGCCAGCGGCAGCCCCACATAGCCGAGGCCCACCACAACCACACGCGTGTCGGAGGAAAGGTCTTTTTTCGCCATCAATGCACCTGTTGTCCTGTCGTCTGTATAGGGCCGTTCGGCTGCTCCCGCCAAGCGAGAAATCCGGTCCTTTCTAACGGCGTTCTATGACCAAAAGGTTGATACATTGGCATCAATCCAGAAGGTCGCCCCATCCCGCCTGCAACGCCCGCAGGGTCCCCGGCCGGGTCAATTCATAGAGACTGCGTCCACTCTTCAATCGCTGGCCGCCGTCACGGTTGAGCGCACGCGCCTCCACCACCGCGTCACGCCGTAGTGACCAAGGCAGAAACAGGTCAAGCGGTATCGCCAGATACAGCCCCTTGGCGAAACTGTCCCGGCCAAACTCGCTGCGCGGCAGATCGGTCACCGTGGCCCATGCGCCAAGGCGCATGCCATTGTCAAAACGGCGATAGACGTCGATGGTTCCGCCCCAGTCGCCGGCCAGATAGCGCCCGATGCTGACCACGCTTTCCAGACCAAGGCTCGACCAGTCACGATAAAGACTGACATGCCCGGTCCACACCGTGTAACTCCGGAAATCGAGCAACTGATCGAAATCGCGCTGTTTGACCCAGTTGACCTCGGCTGCAATGGCATAGCTAGAGCGCTGGGGCCGGTAGAGCGCCTCAAGGCCAACACCGCCGAACATGGGCTCGTAGAGGCCCGCACTGGCGCGCAGATAGATGTCCTCCATCGGTCGGAACAAATAGTCCACAACAGCCTCGCTGATGGCGTTCTTCCCTTCCTCCACATAGCGCCCAACGTCGCTGCGCACCCTTGGGGTGACAGAGCCCGGCCCCACGGGCACTCTATCCAGGTCACCGGCGATATCCCGGGTCAGGGCTGCCCGGACGCCAAGCCCTTGGACCAGGTCCAGCTCGCCCGCCACAGTCACAAAGCCCTGCGCCCGGTAGCCACCGTCCGATCCGTTGCCGAAATGCTGCCAGACCTCGGGATAGATCCCCCAGGAAAATCGGGGATATGCCCCCTTGAATCGCCGCCAGCCGTGGGCTTCGCTCGGGGCCGCTCCCGATGTGATCTCGGTGTTCAGCCAGATCTCCTCCGGACTTCCGGCAAAATCCAGTGCCTTGTCCACATCTCGGCGCAGGACCTGCACCTCGCCGACGGGTGCGCCCCTGACCATGGCGGTGACACCCAGCCAGTCCACATCGCCCGGCGCCGTCGCCGTGAGCGCACGGACTGCCCGGCCGACAACCGTCGCTGTGTTGTCGAAGCCATCGACTGCCACCGCAATCTCTGCGCTGTCACCGGAAACGCGCCAGCCCAGCGGGCAAAGCCCCTGAGCCCTGACCGCCTCTTTCAGGCGCTCGGCCTCGCCCTCGGTCAACGTCCGGGTGGATGCCACCAGACGGCGCCGCGATTGCCGTTCGAGTTTCCCCGACCCCGCGTCCGCACCGCCCCAGCGTACGAACCCGAAAAGCGGAAGGTAGCGCATGCCCCGGTTCGCACTCTCGTCAACGGACTCGGTCGACCCCTGCCGGACTGCAGCTACTCCCGCCGACGGGGGATAGTCGGCGCGGGCAACCTCGATACCGCCGCGCATCACGATAATGGCAAGATGATCCACCTCTCCGTCACCGCCAGACAGAATGGCACGAGCACCTTGCATGGCCCGATTCAACTCTTCGTCCCCGAACCGCCCTCGCGCCTGAAGTGTAAGATCGTAGCCGCCGTTGTCTTGCCGCAGACGATCCAGAACAAAGCCAAGGTCATCGAGAAAACGGGCCAGGTGCTCGCGAACGCGCTCGGTCCGCATCATACGGGCGTCATGGCGTTCGGTCTCACCGAGCGCCTTGATCACCCTGACGGTACGCACGGAAGCCAGCAGATCGGCCGCCGCCGCAATTGAGGCCGTGCTCATGGCGCCCGGGCGGCGCGGCACCATTTGCACCGAGACCACGTCACCTTCGGCCGTGACCCCCGACACCCCGCCGGCCGCCAGAAGATCATTAAACGCCGCGTCCACCCGCGCGAACGATTCAACGGTACGACGCGAATAGAGCTGGCCCTCGCGACCCACCGCGTCACCGTACCGATTGCGCAGGCGCACCGCCTCGTAGCGCAATGGCAGACGCGACAACACCACATACGCCGCCCGCAGGCTCTTGGCGGCGGCTTCCTCCGGCGGTAGGGACAGCGTCACCTCCGCCTGATCGCCCTTGAGTTCGACCAGTGCACCGCCAAGTCCCGCGTCATAAAGGGCGCGGGTTACCAAAGCCGTCAGCTTGCCGGCATCGGTGGCGGTACCATCACGCGCCGAAACGGGAACCAGAGCCACTGGCACCCGACCCATCCCCGCTGGCGGGACGGCGTATTCCGGCCTGCCGGTAGTCGGGCGCGGCTCGCTTCTGTATTCAGAGGGTGCACCGGTCGGCGGCGTAGGCGGGGCCGCGTTCTTGCGACGTCCCGCCAAGTCATGCAGGTTGGTGCGGACGGTCAGCCCCACACCGACGGTATCACCACGCGCAAAACCGGCCGCCAGATTGATCCATGGTACCGGCCGATAGTTGAAGGCAGCGTTGACCGGGAAATCTTTCCCGATCGCATTGGCAAGATCCAGCGTTCGGGCATCGCCTCCATTGTACTCAACCTTGAAGGTCAGGCCGCGCAAGGGGGTTCGATACTCGATTCCCCCAAACACCCCCATCTTGTCGCCCGAAAAGAGATTCTTGATCGCCGGAACACCGTTGCGGTCGCGGTTGTCGTTGCGCCGCTCGAACGAACCGGCGATGTGGGACAGCGGGTTGTCGATTCCGCCACGCGATGCGGGATATCCCCAGGAGACACCCAGCGACACATCAAATGCATCGAATCGCTTTGAAAAAACCAGATATTCGCCGGCGAAGGGGCCGTTGCCGAGCAAATCCTGAAAGCCGACCGCGACAGCGGGCAGAACATCCCCCTCCTGCACCAGCCGCAGCTTCAGATCAAGACCACGGTCCAGATCGTCCGGTTCCTTCCACGCTTCCGAGTAACGGGCCGTGACCTCCAGCCATGGCGTCGCCTGCCAGGTCAGGAAATAGCTGGCCAGGGGGTCTTCGACGCTGGCGCCCAGAGAAATTTCGCCATCGGGAAGAAACCGGGCCGTGCGCGTCGCCACCAGACCGACACCACCGAGATTGGAAAACGACAGGCTGTCGCGGTAGCCATCGGCGGCGTTGGCTGGAGGTGTATTTCCGGCCCAGCCAAGCACGGCGGCCACCAAAACCGGACAGAGTGCCTTGCCGATGCCCCTCCGCACGGTCATGTCACACGAGGCAACATCACCGTGAGATCACCGCAAGCGAGGCGGCGGAAACGGCAAGCTGACTGAAGATCTCCGTCAAATCCTTGACCAGCATGATGGTATCGATGGGCTCCACATCCTTGGGAACGATGATCGAAGTCCCGGGCGGCACCATCACATCGTCAGAAAATCCCCAGGACGAGAATCTCACCGGCTTGGCCACCCCGTTGGGCAGAACCACGAAAATGCGTTCATCATCAGCCGTTTTCTGGATACCCCCCGCCTCTTCGACGTATTCGCGGACGGTCTTGCCAGGCATGAACTGGAGCGCGCCCGGGTTGAGAATATCGCCGAGCATCAGCACATAGTTGGGGCGCTTGGGCACAAATATCCGGTCGCCGGGCTCCAGAACGGTATCGAGATCAGGGCGCACCGCCAGTACGCGTGGGTCGGCCTCGATTACGACCCGCCCCACCATTTCCACGCTGGAAATCTTCGCAGCCAGTTGCTGGGCAGCCACCAGAACATCGCCGCTCAGTTCGCGGTGTTTCAGCGCCGCGGTGGCAAGCCCTAGGTTGAGCTCCCGCTCGGTCCGTTTGAGGCCCAGTTGCTGGGCTTTCTTTACCCGTTCACGCATGAAAACGGCGCCGTAAGGATAGGCTTGCTCGGTCAGGCCACCGGCCCGCTCGATCAGTTCGGACAGCTTCTCGCCCCGACGAATGGTGTATACACCGGGTCGCCGGAATTCCCCGGACAGCAGCACGCCGCCCGGCTCTTGGCCAACAAACAGCGAATTAAAGCGTACCCCGCTGCCGGCGTCGACCAGCACCCGGCTCAGGTCCACATCGGCGGCGTTCACATATTGCCGCTCGAACCGGGCCTCCCCTGCTTCAGGCGCCGCGTGAAACTTCAACAGCTCGATGTTGGTCAGGTCCACGTTGGCCGTGGTGCCACTTGCCGCGGCGGCCAGGGCAGCGACCGTCGTTTCGTCCGTAACGGGATACACGCCGGGGCGGCGCACCGCGCCGTCCACCGACACCGCATACTCCAGAACAAACGGCAGCAGGTTGCGCGCGGTCGAATAGATGGACGGGCAATTGCGATTGTCCGTTTCGCGCAAGCGCGCAAGTTGCTCCTGCTCCTCGTCCATGTCACCGGCAACACCTTCAAGACCCGCCTGCGCCGCCTTGCGCTGCTTTTCGAATTCGGCCGCCTCGGCCGACTTGAGCGCTTCCACCTGGGCAACCCGCTCTTGGCGCTCGCGATCGAGCTGAGTGATCAGGTCCGACTGGGTGGCGTCCAGTTGTACATAGACGGCGCGCACAGCCGCGGCAAACCGCTCGGAGCGGGTGTCCTTCACGATGCGGGCCAGCTCCTCAAGCGGTTGGCAGAGCTGCGGAAGCTTCGGGGAATGGGGCGCCTCGGTGTCAGCGACCTCGTGGATATCATAGGTGCCGGTGATCACGGTTCGGCGCGTGACATTGGCGGACAGGAACTCTATGTCATCACGGCCGAACAGAATCACCTTGTCCCGGTTGCGCAGGCGCATATTCTCGCCACCGAACATAACCTTCTGCGGACTGAAGGGCTTGAGCACTCTGGCATAGGTATCAGGATCCATCGTCTCCACCACACCGAACAGCAGGTAGGGATAATCCTTGAACACATCCGGGTCGGGGAGAAGATCTTTGAGGGTTGGCGTTTCCGCCAGCGATCGGGGCCCGGGGGAGCGCACATGACCGACCACCTCCACGACGCCGTGTGACCCGCCCTCACGCACCGATACGGTCAGGATATCGGCCGGCAAAATTGTCTGGTTGCGATCATCGAGATTCCTGATCTCCTGCTTGCCGGTCTCCGAGAATCTGTTCAGCAGCAGCTTGTAGCCGGTCGGGCGCAGGCTCCCCCCGGCAAGCCGTAAAAGATCCCCGGCCGTGATCCGGCCCCGGAACTCGTAGATCCCCGGACGGACCGCTGCGCCGCTTACCGCGGCCGTAGGTCCAATGGTGGGAACCACGACACGGTCGCCGTCCTGCAGCGTGACATCGCCAGTGCCCATGCCGCTGAACAGATCATAAAGATCAACGTCGTTGCGCTCGTCGCCGCGATGGACCCGGATACGGCGCAGCGTTCCCGTTTTCTTGACGCCGCCGGCCCGGTTCAAAGCTTCCAGAACGGTGGAGAGACTTGTCATGCGATAAAGACCGGGCGCCTCGACCTCGCCCACCACATAAACCGAAATCATCCTGAGCGCACCAACGGACACAAACGCTTCCGTACCGATCAGCGCACGCTTGGTCCGCTCACGGATCTCGTCTCGAACCTCGCCAAAAGTGCGCCCGGCCGCATTGATCGGCGGAAGGTCCTCAAAGACCAGACGCCCTTCCCGGTCAATGCTCACCGTCACAGACTTTGCGTTGGAACCGTGAAAGGTGATCACAACCTCGTCACCGACCCCCAGAACGTAACTGTCCGGCACCCGGCCGGTGACGAAATCCGATGAAACCGCCTTCCTGTCGAAAACGTCGTACCCGTACTGTTCCAGAAGCGCAGAGGCCCGTTTCTGGTAGTCGATTTCAAGAGCCGAATACTCTTTTTTCTCCTCCTCCAGGTCCTCTTCAGCCTCTAGAAGCTGGTCTTCGGTCCGCTGCCTGGCTTCGTCCCGACTACGGTCAAGGGGCGAGCGCGTCTTGGTCTGCCCATTTTTCTGTATTTCCTCGAATTTTTTCAGTAGATCAGCATCCAGAACCTGGGCCTGCCCGGGAGCAAATACGCCGTTCAACGCAGCCACCAGAAGGGCCAGCCCCACAATTACGATCCCACACAGTCCCGTCGCGCCAAGGCCCTGGAGCACATACCCCGACCTTATCTTCCGTCCGTCCCCTGACACCGAGGAAAATCCCTTCTTCTGCACAAAATCCGCCCTGCTTGCACCACCGTTGCACAGGGTCGGAGGATCGCCGATCAAGAATATGGCCGGCAAAATAGCACAGCCGATTCATTCGTCAAAGAATTGCTGAGCCTTCCCTCGATGAGGGCGCGCCCTACGCAAGCGCGCCGCTCCAGACCCACCAGTCGGTATTGGACTGCAACAAACGGGCAGCTTCGCTCGCTGACCCAGGGTTGTCGAACAAGGCGAAACAGGTCGCGCCACTCCCCGACATTCGCGCCAGTCTGCAATTGTCCAGAACCCGCAGGGCCGAAAGCACTTCCCCAATCACCGGTTCCAACTGAATGGCCGCCGCCTCGAGGTCATTGTGGCTGCGCCCCAGGTCCGCGATGAATTCGGCGGTGGAGGACAGGCGCGGCGTGGCAGCGGCCTCGGAAAACGGGGCTTTGCTGTCCAGCCTTCGCGCAAAGACGGCTGGCGTCGCCACCGGGAGACGCGGATTGACCAGAACGAGATGGAGCGGCGGAATTTGATCAAGGGGTGCCAAAACCTCGCCAATCCCGGTCATCCGCAACGGACGAGACAGAACGCACGCCGGGACGTCCGCACCCAACGTGCCGGCAATCCTGCACAGTTCGGCACATGAAAGACCCGTACCCCACAGACGGTTGAGCAGCCGGAGCGTGGCAGCCGCATCGGCCGACCCGCCGCCAATGCCTGAGGCCACCGGAAGCGTCTTGTGCAGCCGCAGCGCTGCCCCGGTCCGAATCCCGGTAGCCGAGCGCAGCGCTTCGGCAGCGCGCATCACCAGATTGTCATTTCCGGCGGCAAGGCTATCACTCTCGGGCCCGGATATCTCCAGGGTCAGGGTCTCCGCTGCTTCGCCCTCGACCATATCCTGAGCTCCGACGAAAACCACCAGGCTGTCGAGCAAATGATAGCCGTCGGGGCGGCGTCCGGTTACGTGAAGATACAGATTGACCTTGGCCCAGGCCGGTTCGCGGTCGACCACCGTTCAATCACCGTTCTTGAAAGCAGCACCGAGGCCATCGTTATTGCCCGGTCCCCGGGCAATTTTCGCTTTCAGAACTTCCCGGCGATCTTCTTCAGCACCAAGCGCCAGCGCGTGGCTCCACTGAAAGCGGGCTTCGGTACGCCGTCCAACAGCCCAGTAGGCATCACCAAGATGTTCGTTGATGGTGGAGTCCTCGGGCCGCAGCAAGACTGCGCGCTCAAGATAATGAACGGCCTGTTCCAGATTGCCCAGTTTGTAGTATGACCAGCCGAGACTATCGACGATATAGCCGTCATTGGGACGCCGCGACACCGCCTCTTCAAGCATGGCGTGAGCATCCTTGAGATTGATCCCGCGGTCCACCCAGGAATAGCCGAGATAGTTGAGCACCTCGGGCTGGGTCGGGTTGAGTTCCAGGGCGTGGATCAGGTCGGCTTCGGCGCGGGGCCAGTTCTGTGCCTGATCATAGGCGATCGCGCGGGCATAATAGAGCACCCAGTGTCGCTCAGCCTCCTCGGTCACCAGATTGATCGCCTTGGTATATTCGGCGATAGCCTGTTCAAGTTGATTGCGCTGGCGCAGCAGATTGGCCAACGCCGACACAGTATCGGGGGTTCCCGGCGCCCTGGTCAGAAGGTCCTGCAACCGGTTAAGCGCCTCCTCCTGCCGACCCAACGCTTCCAGCACCCAGACCTCCCGGAGCCGCGCCTCCCGGGCAATATCGTCATCATCAGCGATTGCCCCATAGGCGGCCAGCGCAGCCTCATATTGCTCTTCCATTTCAAACAACCGGCCAAGCACCAGTGAGGCTTCCGAAAACCCCGGATTGAGATAAAGCGCCAGTCGCAGATAGAAAATCGCGGGACTGCGCGCATTCTCCTGGGCCAATGCGGTCGCGCCACCATAGAACGCGTCCGCCACACCCTGGGCTGGCGACTTGATCAGCAACTCGTCCAGCCGCCCCTCGATCAACCGTCGCAAGGCGGCCTTGAGCGATACCGTATCGGGGAAACGCTCGGCTGCTTCCTCCAAAACGCGCGAGGCTTCCTCGTGGCGTCCCCTGCGGGCAAGAAATGCCGCGTAAGCCGCAACCACCCGCATGCTGCCCTGACGATCCGCCGTCAGGCTCTCCTTGTAGGCCAGTTCAGCGGCCTCGGCGTCCCCACTCAGATCCAGGATCAGGGCCCGATGGTTGCGTCGGAACGGACGAAAGGCCGGTGTCTCATCCAAAGGTTGCAGTGCCGCCAGTGCTGCCTCGTAGGCCCCGAGTCCGGCGTGGGACCAAGCACCGATAAGCGGCTTGACCAGCCGGTTGAGACCGGTAGACGGTATGGAGTCCAGGCGCGCCAAGACCTCCTCGTACCGACCGCGACGGACGTCGGCAAGGAGGAGAAAAAGTTGTGGCAGTGCATTCCCCGCATTGTTGGCGACCAGCCGCTGCGCCATCCTGTAGGCAGCTTCGTAGTCGCCCTCGGTAACCGCCAGTGAGAAGCCCTGCTGGAGAAGAACCACATTATCCGGATCAGCGGCGATCGCTTCCTTGAAGTAGCGCGATGCCGCCGCCGTATCCCTCCGGGAGCGGGCATGCTGAGCCGCCAGATAACTGCCGAACGCTATCTTCTGACCTTCGCCGGTGCTTTCGCGGCCAACCGTCACGCCACCGGTCGAGCAACCCGACAGCAGAATGACAGCCAGCACCGCAAGAATCCCTGCGTAAGGGCGTCCCGCAGACTTCCATCTGTTTGCGAACCGGGTCATCCGCAGCCTTTGCGAACTCTGCGCCTTGCCTGGCAAGGCCACCGACAATCTACATGTTCGGATAGTTTGGCCCACCACCACCTTCCGGTACAACCCAGTTGATGTTTTGCATCGGGTCCTTGATGTCACAGGTCTTGCAGTGCACGCAGTTTTGAGCGTTGATCTGCAGACGCGGGTTGCTGCCATCATCGTCACGAACAATTTCATAAACGCCAGCCGGGCAATACCGCTGTTCCGGAGCATCATACTCAGGCAGATTGACAGAAATCGGTATCGACTCATCCTTCAGCTTCAAGTGGATCGGCTGATCTTCCTCGTGATTGGTGTTGGAAAGGTAAACCGATGACAGACGGTCAAACGTAATCACCCCGTCGGGCTTGGGATAGTCGATGGGGGTGCATTCGCTGGCTTTCTTGAGCGCCGTGTGGTCCTCGTGATTCTTGAAGGTCCATGGCACCAGGAAACCGAGCCCCAGATTGTTGAGCCACATATCGAGCCCTGAATAGAGCGTTCCCAGCGTATTACCGAACTTGGCCAGTGCAGGGCGCGCATTGCGCACCCGGTACAGGTCCCGATAGACCCAGGACTTGCTGAACGCTTCGGGGTAGCTGAGAAGTTCGTCACCGCCTTCGGAGCCCCCCTCCAGAGCCGTGAAGACCGCTTCGGCCGCCAGCATACCCGTCTTCATGGCATTGTGACTGCCCTTGATCCGCGGCACGTTGACGAAACCGGCCGAACAACCGATCAGGGCGCCGCCGGGGAAGACCAGCTTGGGAATCGACTGCAGCCCGCCTTCATTGATTGCCCGCGCCCCGTAGCAGATGCGGCGCCCCCCTTCGAGCATGGGCCGAATCGCCGGGTGCGTCTTGAAGCGTTGCATTTCGTGAAACGGAGAGAGGTACGGATTTTCGTAATCCAGCGCCACCACAAACCCAATCGCCACCTGGTTGTCCTCCAGATGGTAAATAAAGCCGCCACCCCCGGTCCGGTCGTCAAGCGGCCATCCCTGGGTATGGATCACCAGACCAGGCTTGTGATTTTCGGGCTTGACCTCCCAAAGTTCCTTGATGCCGATTCCATAGGTCTGCGGATCAACCCCGTCACGCAGATCGAACCGCTCCATCAACTCCTTGGTCAGCGATCCTCGGCAACCTTCGGCGAACAGCGTATATTTGGCGTGCAGCTCCATGCCGGGCATGTAGCTGTCCTTCTTGCTCCCGTCACGGGCCACACCCATGTCCCCGGTCGCCACGCCCTTGACACTGCCATCCTCGTTGTAGAGCACTTCGGCCACCGCGAACCCGGGATAGACCTCAACCCCGAGCGCTTCGGCCTGCTCCGCCAGCCAACGGCAAACGTTGCCCAGGCTCACAATGTAGTTACCCTTGTTGCTCATCAGCGGGGGCAGGAGAAAATGGGGAAATTCGGTCTTTTTGGATTCCGAGAGCAGCCAATGGTGATTTGACGTGACCGGCGTCTTCAGCGGCGCGCCCTTGTCCTTCCAGTCGGGAATCAACTCGTTCAGCGCGATGGGGTCGATGACCGCGCCCGATAGAATATGGGCGCCCACCTCGGACCCTTTCTCCAGAACACAGACGCTCAGGTCCATATCCTTTTCGGCGCACAACTGCTTGAGGCGAATCGCCGCCGACAGGCCGGCCGGCCCACCGCCCACGATCACAACATCAAACTCCATTGATTCCCGTTCCATGCGGATTTTTCTCCTGGTTTGCGACTATGTCCGAGCTTTTTAGAATGTCATTGCAAGATCTATGGGCGCAATATCCATTGAATCCATCAAGCGAAACATCGCCGGGCCTGTTATGCACAGCGAATCCGCGCCGGTCAATTGTCCGGACGAATCCCCGCCCGCCTTTCTCGCATGACGCTACTATAGAGGAGTGGCAAGGGGAAAAAAAAGCAAAGTCCGCCTGGGCGATAACTTCCTTTACACCCTTTCATGCCACGATGACTGTTTCATGTTGCCGTTCCTGCGCTAAGATAGCGCTGGAGTCAGGAGTGCAATCAGACGGCCAATGAACGCCAACCCAACCACAGGGCCCGCGGACGCCTTCGATGCCGGTGCAGCGACCGCGCTGTTGGCCTGGTATGTCGACGCCGGCGCCGACGAGGCCATTGCAGATACGCCCATAGACCGGTTTGCCCAATCCGAAAGCGAGCCGTTGGCACGGCCAGCAGCGTCCGCGCGCGTGCCGGCACCAAATCATGAATCCGGATCGGGTGGCCTTGCCTCCGTCGCCCTTGCCCAACGGCCGGAGAGTGCCGCCGAGATCGCGCGCCAATGCACCACTCTTGCGGAGCTGGAGGCGGCGGTCCGCGCGTTCGAGGGGTGCACACTCCGGCGAACGGCGATGAATACTGTTTTCGCCGACGGCAACCCGGACAGTGGGCTGATGCTCGTGGGCGAAGCGCCAGGCGCCGACGAAGACCGTCAGGGCCTGCCCTTCGTCGGGGCCAGTGGGCGGCTTCTGGACCGGATGCTTTCCGCCATCGGACGCGACCGCCGTTCAGCCTATATTTCCAATATCCTGCCGTGGCGCCCGCCCGGAAACCGCACCCCGACCCCACAGGAGGCGGCCATCTGCCTGCCCTTCATCCGGCGCCATATCGCGCTTGTGAAACCGCGGGTCCTGGTCATTCTAGGGGGCACGGCCGCAGCAGCTCTGCTCGATACCAACCTGGGCATTACCCGTCTTCGGGGCCGGTGGACCGAATACGAAGACCTCGACGAAGGGCTGGCCATTGCCGTGATGCCCACCTACCACCCCGCCTACCTGCTGCGCCAGCCTGCACTGAAAGCGCAGGCATGGCGGGATTTTCTTGAAATCAAGGCAAAACTCACCGCGGGCGGTGACTGAGTAGGCGAGGCCATGGGTACGCAAGCGACAATCCTGATCCGCCTTGCCGCAATGGTCGCGGCCCTTCTGATGGCGGCCAGCAGCCCTGTCCGGGCTGATGACGTCATCGATCACGAGCTCAGGGTCCTCGGCGACCTTGACGTGGCCCGATATCGGGAAATCTTCGCCTATCAGGAAACCGGACAGTGGGCCAAGGCGGATCGACTGATCGCCAGATTGGAAAACGACATTCTTATGGGTCATGTTCTGTTTCAGCGCTACATGCACCCAACCGACTACCGTTCCCGCTATGACGAACTGGCGCGCTGGATGCGGCTTTACGCCGACCTGCCGGGTGCCGAGCGGATTTATCGCCTGGCCCAGCGCCGGTGGTATCGCGGCGGCCCATCGCTGCGCGAGCCCGTACCAATCCGCCCGCGTGAGCTGGCCGGCTCGTCCCTGACATCAAACCAGCAAGCCACCCGCCCGCAGACCCGGGCCGAACGTGACGCGCGACGCAATGTTCTGCGCGTGCAATCACGAATCAACCGCTATCTGCGGCGTGGCCAACCGGCACGGGCGGAAAAAAGACTGTGGGCGGCGGGCGAGGCAAATCTGTTCGATCGGGAAACCTTCGGCGAAACACTGGGTGAAATCGCGGGCGGCTACTACTTTGCGGGCAATGATGCCAAAGCACTGGCACTGGCCCGACTAAGTGCTGCGGCGGCACGACCGCGCCACTTCGAGGGGGACTGGTTTGGCGGGCTTGCCGCCTGGCGGCTCGGCGACTGCGCCACGTCAGCCGAGCATTTCGAACGGGCCGCCGAATCCGAGTCCGCGGACTCCTGGGTCATATCCGCTGCCGCTTTCTGGGCGGCCCGGGCCCGTCTCGCCTGCCGTCAGCCGGAGCGGGTCAACGAGCTTCTGGAACGCGCGGCCGCCTATCCGAAAACCTTTTATGGAATGATCGCCTCTCGCCAGCTCGGCCGTGATATCGCTTTCGCCTGGGAACACCCCCCGTTGCCCCGTGAGGATTTCGACAAACTGTCCGGGCTAGACAGCGTGCGCCGGGCACTGGCGCTCAGCCAGGTCGGACGCCAAGACTGGGCGGATATGGAATTGCGTTACACCTGGCTGCGCTCGTCATCCGACCTGCAAGGCCCGCTCCTCGGGCTCGCGTCCCGGCTCAACCTGCCAAGCACCCAGCTCAGGGGAGCAAAGGCGGCCCAGATCCAGAGCGTGACGCTTACCGACAGCGTCTTCTATCCGTTGCCGGACTGGGAGCCCGACGGCGGATTTTCGCTCGACCGGGCGCTCCTGTTCGCCTTCATGCGCCAGGAATCCGAGTTCAACGCGCTGGCCGTGAGCCGGGCGGGGGCACGCGGCCTGATGCAACTGATGCCGCGCACCGCCAGCTTCATCGGGCGCGATCGCTCGCTCCGATATTCCAACCGGGGCAAGCTCTATGAACCGTCATTCAATATGGCACTGGGCCAGCGCTACCTCGAACACTTGCTCAATGACACTGAATATGGCGGAAACCTGCTCCTGGCGACCACCGCTTACAACGGGGGGCCGGGCAACCTCGCCAAATGGCTGCGCCAAAATCACTTCCGCAACGATCCGCTGCTGTTCGTGGAGAGCATCCCGCTGCGGGAAACCCGGATTTACGTGGAGCGCGTCCTTGCCAATCTCTGGATCTATCGCATGCGCATGGGCCAGCCGACACCTTCGCTGGACGCCGTCGCCGCTGGCGAGTGGCCGATCTATCAACCCCTTGACGGATAACTGACCTCACGGATACCCCGATCTCATGGCGAAAATCGACGAGACACGGCCTTTCATCCCCGTCAACATCGCGGTCATGACGATTTCCGACAGTCGTACCGAGGACGACGACGCCTCGGGCGCCACCCTGATTGCCAGGCTTCAGGCGGCCGGGCACCATCTGGCGGCCCGCGCCATCGTCAGAGACGACATTGAGAGCATCACGAAACAGTTGGCGGCGTGGATCGAGGACGACCACATCGACGCGGTGATCACCACCGGCGGGACCGGCCTGACCGGCCGCGATGTGACGCCCGAGGCCCTTCGCGCCGTCATCGACAAGGAAATCGAAGGCTTCGGCGAGCTCTTTCGAATGTTGAGCTATGACATCATTGGCCCGTCCACCATCCAGTCGCGGGCCATGGCGGGGGTCGCCGCGGGGACCTATCTGTTTGCCTTGCCGGGGTCTCCGTCCGCCTGCCGCGACGCCTGGGACCTGATTCTCGCCCACCAACTGGACAATCGCGCGCGGCCCTGCAACTTCGTGGAACTGATGCCGCGCCTCAAAGAGCGCTGACCGGCAGCCTGACCGCGTCCAGATCCTCGACCCGGTCCACATCGTGAAGTTGGGGAAGCCACGCCACGCGCAAACCGGAGCGCAAATTACGCAAGGTATCGGCGAGCGCATGGCGGCTCGACCAGCGCACAGCGTGGAACGGTTGGCCTAGCGGTCTGCGCCGGGCAAATCCGATCAGCCAGTAGCCGCCATCAGCCGCCGGGCCAAATACGACATCGTGGTGCCCGAGCAACCGAAAAGCCTGTTCGATCAGCGCCGGTGTGAGGTCCGGAATATCGCCGCCAACAATAACCACCGGCCCGGGAGAAAGCGTGACAAGCGGCCGGCGCATCCGCGCGCCCAGATCGCCGCCGCCCTGGCTGATGCGTGGCACCCCGGCCGGCCACCATCGTCCGGCCGCAGCGAAATGGTCGGGCGACACCGCCAGGGTGGTCCGCCACCGTCGATCCCGGGCCAGCCGCCGCACCGCCCACTCTGACAAGCGCCGGGCGATGCGCGCCGCGCGAACCCGGCCGATCTGTGCCGCCAGCCTGGTCTTGACCCGCCCCACTTGAGGCGCCTTGAGGAAAATCACCAGATGGCGTCGCCTCATCGCTCGTAAAACTCCCGAAGCCGGTCTGGCGGCACGCCCAGAAAATAGGCGATCAGGCAACACAGATTGCGCGCCGTCCGCCGCAGATAGCCGTCCCGCCGGTAGCGCACCGCAGAGGTGATTGCCGGGCTGGTGAAAAAGTGGAGGCGGGCTCGCCCGATCCGGCGAATCAGATCCACATCCTCCATCAACGCCAGCGGCCTGAAACCGCCCAGCGCGTCATAGAATCCACGGGAAATCAACAGTCCCTGGTCGCCGTAAGGAAGCGCCATCACCCGGCACCGCAGTCGCACCATCGCCTCAAGTATGCGTGCCGGGACCCCCTGATCATCCAGCCGGTAACGGAACGCACCCGCCCGGTATTGATTGTCCGGGTCCGCCACAAAGGCACTGATTTCGGCCCCGGCTCCCGCCCCCAGTCGTGTATCGGCATGGAGAAACAGAAGCCAGTCGCCGCGGGCCGCCAGGGCACCCCGGGCGAGCTGTCGGCCCCGCCCGGCCGGCCCTTCGACCACCCGCGCCCCGGCGGCCACGGCTAGCGATACCGTCTCGTCCTTGCTGCCACCATCGCTGACCACGACCTCGCCAGCCAGCCCTGGCGGCAACGCGCGAATCGTCTTTTGCACGCTCGCCGCAGCATTCATTGTTGGCATGACAACCGAAAGCATGCCCTCCGCATAGCGCGTTTGCCAGCCGACGCCAAGCCAGGCCAGAGCGTCTCACGCAAAAGTCATACGAAAATCCGGTCCCAACTCAAATGTTCTTGTTTTGTTCTTTCTTTGTGGTACCCTGATTCCAACAATCGGAAAGGTGAATGTGTGAGAGTAAGTGCATTGCCAGGAGAAAGGCGAAAAATGACCTACGCGTTTCACGACCCCCAGTTTTCCACTGATTCGGAACTGCACAAGGTGGTCATCAAACAGCTTGCCGATCGCTATGTGATCATTATCGACGACCGTCACCTGTTCATTGCCGACCCCTATTGACGAAGGCCGGGATCATGGGCCAGATCGCAAAAGCAGGACAGAGCTTGGGCATACCGCCGGATCAGCGCCGGGGCCGCGGGGCAGCAAGCGCGGTCTCGGGGCGGTTTGAGCCCTACAGCCGGGAGATCTTTGACGACGGCTGGGGCACGCTGGAGTGCAAAACGGCGCCCCTGCGTACGACCGTAACCCCCGACTCAAGTCGCAGCGTCATCGCCCGCAACAGTTCGCCCGACGTACCGTTCGAACAGTCGATCAACCCATATCGGGGATGTGAACACGGCTGCATTTATTGTTTTGCCAGACCCACACATGCCTGGCTCGGGTTGTCTCCGGGGCTCGATTTCGAAACCCGGCTGACGGCCAAGATGCAGGCCCCGGATCTGTTGAGGAAGGAGCTGTCGCGCCCGTCATACCGGGCATCACCGATCGCGCTTGGCACCAACACCGACCCCTATCAGCCGGTGGAACGCCGACTCGGGATCATGCGCGGCATTCTCGAAGTGCTGCGCGACGCGCGCCATCCGGCGACCATCGTCACCAAGTCTCATCTGGTCACCCGGGACCTCGATATTCTGGAAGACATGGCCCGCGACAATCTGGTTCGGGTGTTCGTCTCCGTAACGACCCTCGACCGCGCCCTGGCGCGCCGGATGGAACCGCGGGCCAGCACGCCGGAGCGACGGCTCAAGGCGATCGAGGCGCTTGCCATCCGGGGTGTTCCCGCGGGCGTCATGGTGGCCCCGGTCATCCCGGCGCTGACCGACCACGAGCTGGAAGCGATTCTCGACGAGGCCCAGCGCAGCGGCGCCGAGAGCGCCGGTTATATTCTTTTGCGCCTCCCGCACGAGGTGAAGGAGCTGTTTCGTGAATGGCTGGCGGAACATGTCCCCGACCGGGCGGAGCGGATCATGAACCGCGTGCGTGCCATGCGCAGGGGGCGGGAAAATGACGCAACCTTCGGGCGGCGCATGCGTGGCGAGGGCCTGGAGGCGGACCTGCTCGCGCTGCGCTTCCGCCAGGCCGTCAAACGTCTGGGCCTCAATCGCAGCCACAGGCCGCTCGCAACCGAATTGTTTCGCCCGCCCCGCGCCGGACAGCAACTCTGCCTGTTCGAGTGACCCAGGGTTGAGCTAAAGTACCCCCGCAACCGCGAAAGGGGGCAGAACCATTGACCGCGGCAAAAGGAAAGACAGAACCACAGGCCACCCTGCGAGGGCTCGACCTACCGGACGGGCCATCGTTCCTGATCGAGCAGCGGCTCGGTGTGCGTGTCGCCGGCACCGACGAAGCCGGACGCGGCGCCTGGGTCGGCCCGGTGGTGGCGGCCGCAGTCGTGCTCGACCCCGCCCACACCCCGCCAGGGATCAACGATTCCAAAAAAATTCCGAAGGCGCGCCGGGCCGCTCTGTACGACCAGATCATGACCCACGCCGATGTGGGGGTTGGACAGGCATCCGTCGAGGAAATCGACACCACCAACATTCTCACCGCCAGTTTTCTTGCCATGCGCCGGGCCGTTGCCGCTCTCGCGACGCCGCCCGAGCATGTCCTGGTGGACGGCAACCAGAACCCGCGCATCGGACTGCCCACAAGCTGCATTGTGCGGGGCGACGCGCTGAGCCTTTCCATCGCCGCCGCGTCGATCGTTGCCAAAGTCACCCGCGACCGGATCATCGCCGAAGCCGCCCGGGAATATCCCGACTTCGGTTGGGACCGCAACGCAGGATATGGTACCGCCCAGCATCGCCGTGCACTAGAGCTTGTGGGGATAACCCCCTTACACCGCAAATCGTTCTCGCCAATTCGTAAGCTAATGACTCAAGAGTCATAAATAACTTCATGATTCTACTGAAATAATTTCTTGACGCGATTCGCACCTTGACTAAAACTGGTCGCCATGACCAGTACAAAAGCAAACCGGAATGCGGCTGGATCGGCCGCCGACGCCAGATCGACGCTGCCGCTCGACACCATCATCATGGGCGACTGCATCGAACAGATGAACCGCCTGCCGGCAGGATCGGTGGACATGATCTTTGCCGATCCGCCCTACAACCTTCAGCTTCAGGGCGAATTGCATCGACCCAACAACACCAAGGTGGACGCGGTCGATGACGACTGGGACAAGTTCGAAAGCCTGTCGTCCTATGACATGTTCACCCGCGCCTGGCTTGAAGCGGCGCGGCGCGTCCTGAAAAAGAACGGCACCATCTGGGTGATCGGCTCGTACCACAACATCTTTCGCGTCGGCACAGCGCTCCAGGATCTCGGGTTCTGGATCCTCAATGATGTGATCTGGCGCAAGACGAACCCCATGCCCAACTTCCGCGGCACCCGTTTCACCAACGCTCATGAAACGCTGATCTGGTGCTCGCGCTCCAGGGACGCCAAGGGCCTGACCTTCAACTACGAAGCCATGAAGGCGTTGAACGAAGGTTTGCAAATGCGTTCCGACTGGCTTCTGCCGATCTGTTCTGGCGCGGAACGCCTGCAAATCGACGGGGCCAAGGGCCATGCGACCCAAAAACCCGAGGCCCTGCTCTACCGGGTCATTTTGTCATCAACCAACGAGGGCGACGTGATTCTTGATCCGTTCTTCGGGTCGGGCACCACCGGCGCTGTCGCGAAGAAGCTCGGCCGCCATTTCATCGGCCTGGAGAGGGAGGAGAAATACGTGAAACTGGCCAGGGAAAGGCTCGCCCGCGTCGAGCGGCTCGACGACAACGTCATCGCCATCACCCCGTCGAAACGGGCCGAACCGCGCGTGCCCTTTGGTGCGCTTGTGGAACGCGGCCTCCTGAAACCAGGATCGGTTCTGTATGACCCGACACGCCGGTTCGCGGCGCGGGTGCGCGCCGACGGCACCCTCATTTCAGACAGATCTAAAGGTTCCATCCATCAGGTAGGCGCAGCGCTGCAGGGCGCCCCATCCTGCAATGGCTGGACGTTCTGGCATTTCGAAGTCAAAGGCAATCTGGTGCCCATCGACATCCTGCGCCAGCAGGTTCGCAAGGAACTTCACTAGGGTCCGGACCCTAGACCAATTGCGCCTGGCGCGCACCACCGCGCGCCCCCAGTGCCCGGCGCGCCACTTTACGCATGACACTGGGCAGCGCCTGCGTCTTCAGGTCGTCGATCGCAAACCAGGTCGCACCGGAAACCGGAACCGGCGCTTTCAACCGGCCCGCCCGCACCTCCAGCTCCAAATGAAAGTGGGTGAAGGTGTGACGCACCGGTTCACCCAGCCGCGACCACGCCACCACCTCGTCGAGATCACGGCCCTCCAGAACCAGACCGTGATCGTCGTCACTCCAGCCCTTGCTCGGAAACTCGGTCATGCCGCCCAGCAATCCGCGGGAGGTGCGCCGGCGCAACAGAACCGACGGAGCGCCGGTCTGCGGATCGGGCGCTTCGAGCCAGTACGCGATGCCCCGGCGCACCGGCTTGTCAACCCTGGCGGCGCGCCGCGGCAGAGAAGCTGCGACGTTCCTGCGATGGCCCAAGCAGGCCGATCGCCACGGACAGGCAGGGCACTTGGGCGCCTTTGGCGTACAAATCGTCGCCCCCAGATCCATCACCGCCTGGGCATAGTCGCCCGGGCGACGCGACGGCGTCAGGGTCGCGGCCCGTTCCCGCAATCCGGGCTTGGCATCGGGTAACGGTTCCTGGACCGCGAACAAGCGGGCGATGACGCGCTCCACATTGACGTCAACCACCGTTGCGGGCCGGTCGAAGGCAATCGCTGCGATCGCCGCCGCAGTGTAGGCCCCGATCCCGGGCAGGGCCTTGAGCGCCTCCTCGGTGTCGGGAAACCGCCCGCCCATTTCGTTTGCCACCAACTGTGCGCACTTGTGCAGATTTCGGGCACGCGCGTAATAGCCAAGGCCGGCCCAGGCGGCCAGCACGTCATCCAGTGGTGCCGCCGCCAGGTCATGGACTGTCGGCCAGCGCGCGATGAACTGCTCAAAATAGGGAATCACCGCCGCCACCGTCGTCTGCTGCAGCATCACCTCGCTCAGCCACACTGCATAGGGGTCGGGCGCCGGGCTGCCGGGCGGCGCACGCCAGGGCAACCGCCGGGCATGACGGTCATACCAGTCGAGCAGGTCGTCGGGATCGGCTGTCATGCTGTCTCCTCTTTTCCTTGTCCCCGCAATCTCCTAGCATGCCGACATGACAAAGGCGAAGGACAAGACCTCGGCACTCCCGCGATCCGGTCGGACCCGTCGACTGGCCGACTCGCTCTCGGGCCTGACACGCGGTCTGCTGGCCCGTCAGGGCTTCGCCCAGACCGATGTGGTCACCCATTGGCCGGCCATCGTCGGACCAGTGCTGGCCCGCCACTGCCTGCCCGAGCGGCTCGCCTTCGCACGCGGAGAACGGCGTGGCGGAACCCTCCATGTGGTCGCGGACAGCGCCTTCGCGCTGGAGTTCCAATATCTCATCCCCCAGGTCATCGCCCGGATCAACGGCTACTACGGATTTGAAGCGGTCAGCCAGATCAAAATCGTTCAGGCCCCGGTGAAAGCGCGCCGATGGCAACCAAGGCGCAAATTGGCGCCCCTGGGTCCGGCCGAGGAAAAGGCCGTCGCCGAGATTGTGGCCGAAACCCGCGATCCGGGATTGCGCGCGGCCCTGGCCGCGCTCGGTCGCGCCGTCTATGCATCCGGTAGAGACAGTTGACTGAACCACACAAATCCTCCGGCGCGAATCCGTGACCAGCCATATTTTCGCCTATTGAGCCCGCTAGGATGCTCGCCTATACTCCAATACAACATATTGTGGATGAGAGATGCCCAAACCTCTAGATAAACTGATTTCCCTGACAGTCCTGCTCGGCGCCGCCGCCGCTTTGGTGATGGGCTTCAGCCGGGCGCCGGCACCGGACATGTCCACCCCCGCGCCCGCAACGGATACTCCTGCAAGCGAATCGGTGGTCGATGGTTATAGTGACATCGTGCTTGGGGACCCAGACGCCCCCATCACGGTGATCGAGTATGCATCGATGACCTGCGCGCACTGCGCCGCCTTTCACGAGGACGTGTTTCACGACTTCAAGAAGAACTATATCGACACCGGGCGCGCCAAGTTCATCATGCGCCATTTTGTCCTGAATGGCCCCGACCTTGCCGCATCAATGGTGGCACGCTGTGTTGACAGCAACCGCTATTACGCCTTCATCGACCTCTTCCTGGGGCGCCAGGCGGCCTGGATCACGCCCTGGCAGAACGTGCGGCCTGCCGAAGACAGCACGCTTGCCGATCTTGCCGAAATGGCGGAAATGGACATTTTCCTTCGCCCCACCGGGGTCAGTACGGCGCGCATGCGAGCCTGTCTCGAGTCCAAAAAACTCCAGGACGACCTGTTGCGCCAGCGCGCAGAAGGTCAGAAACAATACGATATCAAGGGAACGCCCACGATCATCATCAACGGCAAAGTCTATACGGGCGAGCACACTTACGAAGCTTTTGAAGCGGCACTGAAAAAGGTCGAATAGACCAGGAACACCAGGGGAGGATCGCGTTTGCATTTCACCCGATTGCGACTGACCGGATTCAAGTCATTCGTTGATCCGACGGAGCTGTTGATCGAACCCGGACTGACCGGCGTTGTGGGCCCCAACGGCTGCGGCAAGTCGAACCTCCTGGAGGCGATTCGCTGGGTGATGGGTGAAAATTCGCCCAAAAGCATGCGGGGTAGCGGCATGGATGATGTCATCTTCGCCGGTACCGCGGGGCGGCCCGCCCGCAACCTCGCCGAAGTCGCCCTTTTTCTCGACAACACCAATCGCGATGCCCCGGCGGCATTCAACGATGAACTATATCTTGAGGTGGTCCGCCGTATCGAACGTGAAAGCGGATCTGCCTACCGCATCAATGGCCGGGATGTCCGGGCCAAGGACGTGCAGCTTCTGTTCGCCGACATGGCCACCGGCGCCCATTCACCGGCCTTGGTCAGTCAGGGCCGAATTGGCGCGCTGATCAGCGCCAAGCCGCGCGACCGCCGCGCCATCCTGGAAGAGGCCGCCGGAATCAGCGGATTGCACAGCCGGCGCGACGAAGCGGAACGCCGGCTGCGGGCGGCCGAAACCAATCTGACTCGGGTGACCGACGTGATCCAGCAGATCGAAAGTCAGATTGCCAGCCTCAAGCGTCAGGCCCGGCAGGCTGAGCGCTACCGCAAGGTCAATGCGCTGATCCGGCAGAACGAGGCCATCCGCCTTTATCTGCAATGGCGGGCGGCCGCCGAACGGTTGCGGGAAACCGAAGCCGAGCTCAGATCCCGGGAGGCCTTGGTCGCCGAGATCACCGCCGAGACCGGCAACCTGTCGGCCCGCCAGGCGGCGATTGCCGCCGACCTTCCGGCGCTGCGCAACGCCGAGGCCGAGCGCGCCGCAGCGCTCCATCGACTGGCGGTGGCTCACGACGCGCTGATCAAGGAAGAGCAACAAATTCTGGAAGCGCAAGAGCGCCTGACGGCACAGCTCCAACACGCCACCCAGGACATGGAGAGGGAGCAAAGTCTGATCGACGACACCCGCGACGCCGTCGCCCGACTGGAAGCGGAACGGGATAATCTGCTGGAAGCCGACGCGGCCCAGGAAGAGGAGCGGCGCGCCGCAGCCGGTACGGTGGAAGCGGCAGTGAACGCCGCGGGTCAACGCGAAGCCGAACTTGACGAAATCCGCAGCCGCGCCGCCCGGGCCGAAGCCGAACGCAACCGGCTGGTCCACCTTGTGCGCAGTGCCGAAAGCCGTACCGCACGGATGAAACGGGAACTTGCTGCGGCCAGGGAACGCATCGCAGCCATGGCAAAGAGCGCCCCGGCGCTGAAAGAGTCGCGTGACCTTGCCGCCGAAATCGAAACCCTCGAAAAAGACGCTGAAGACGCACAGGAACGCGTGGAGACGGCGCGCGCTACAGTCGAAGCGTGCCGCGACGACGAAAAGGCCGCGCGCGAGGCACTTCAGGCGATCGACACCAGGCTCGCCCGGCTTGAATCAGAGCGCGATGCGCTATCCAGACTGGTACTTACCACGCAAGGCGAAGACAGACCCATCGCGGACGATATAGCCGTCGCACCGGGATACGAGGCGGCTTTGGGGGCGGCTCTGGGGGACGACCTGGAAGCACCGCTTGGCGGAGCAGCAGCGGTGCACTGGTCGCAGCTCCCCGCCTACACGGACTCGCCTTCCCTGCCCGTCGGCGCGACCCCGCTGTCGCAATATGTGCAGGCGCCACCGGCGCTTGCCCGCCGGCTCGGTCAGATCGGCCTTGTCGAGGACATCCCGGATACGGCCATGCTAGAAGCCCTGCGTCCAGGCCAGCGGCTCGTTACCCGGGACGGCGCACTGTGGCGGTGGGACGGTTTTGCTGCAGCCGCGGACGCCCCCACCGCGGCCGCCCGGCGGCTCGCCCAGAAAAACCGTCTGACCGAACTCAATAAGGCCTGCCAGGAGGTGGCGGGTGCCCGCGCCGAGGCCGCGAAAGCCCACGACCGGACCCAGAAAGCCCTGCAAGCAGCCATTGATGCCGAGCGTGCAGCCGAGGCCGCCTTGAAAGCCGCCGGGGCACGCAAAACCGATGTGCAACGGCGCCTCGGCGAGATCGAACGCCAGGCAGCCCAGGAAGCTGCCCAGCGCGCGGCCCTGGAAGAGGCCATTGAACGGCTTGCCGCCCAATATGAGGAGGCGCTTGCCGAAAAGGCCGCCGCCGAAGAGGCCCTGGCCGACCTGCCTCCAGTGGACAATATCCGCAGGAGGCCGACAGGGTGAAAGCCGACGTGGACCGGCTGCGGCTCAAACTCGCCGAAGCACGCGCCGCGCATGACACCCTCGCCGCTCAGGCCCGACATCGCAAGCAACGCCTCGAAGCCATCGGACGGGAACTCGAGGCATGGCAATTGCGTCTGGATAGCGCCGGCCGCCAGATCGAAGCCCTGAAAGAGCGCGAACAACGCGCCCGTGAAGAACTGGCGGCTCTCGAAGAGCGCCCACGCCAGATCATGGTGGAACGCGCGAGGCTGACCGACGAGATCGAAGCGGCGGAAACCGCCCGCAAACAGGCGGCCGACCGGCTGGCGGAAGCCGAGACCCGGGCGGCAGAGGCCGAGCGCGCGCTCAAGGAAGCCCAGGCCCGGCTCGGAGAAGCCCGCGAACAAAAGGTCCGGATCGAGGCGAATCTTGAACAGATGATCGAACGCCGACGGGAAATCGCCCGGCGCATCATGGACGCGTTCGAGGCGCCGCCTCAGCGGGTCCTCGAATCGGTCGAGGCCGAAGCGACCTGCGAGGATGATCTGCCGCCCCTGGAGGAGGTGGAAGAGACCCTGGAGCGGCTGAAGCGGGAGCGCGAGCGCCTCGGCGCCGTGAATCTGCGTGCCGATATCGAGCTGCGGGAATTTGAAACCCAGCTCGAGTCGCTGGCGACCGACAAATCCGATCTAGAGAGCGCGATCAGCCGCCTGCGTCAGGCCATTTCCAGCCTCAATCGGGAAGGACGTGAGCGCCTTTTGGCCGCATTCGAGGAGGTCAACACGCACTTTGGCGCGCTGTTTCAGACCCTGTTTGGAGGCGGTCACGCCCATCTAAGCCTGACCGAATCCGACGACCCGCTCGATGCCGGCCTGGAAATCATGGCTAGCCCGCCGGGCAAGAAACTGCAGGTTCTTTCCCTGTTGTCAGGGGGCGAACAGGCGCTAACCGCCCTGTCGCTGATTTTCGCCGTTTTCATGACCAACCCGGCGCCAATTTGCGTCCTTGACGAAGTCGATGCCCCGCTGGACGACGCCAATGTGGAACGGTTCTGCGATCTGCTTGACGAAATGGTCCGGCGCACCAACACCCGGTTCCTCATTGTCACCCATAATGCGGTGACCATGTCCCGAATGAACCGGCTATTCGGAGTGACCATGGTGGAACGCGGCGTAAGCCAGCTCGTGTCGGTGGATCTGGAGCAGGCGGAGCAACTGCGCGCGGTTGGCTGAACCTAAAAATATTCATATTTTTCTGATAGTTATACTTGAAACTGGGATTCCCGGACAGCCCCCCTATTCCCGCTTGACAGGGGTTGGGGCACAAACTATGGTGCACTCGATTTTTTCGGGCGCCAGGGCTGAAAATCGCCGGAATTCCGGCAGCTTTTGCGGGCTTGGAGGAGAGGTCAAGGCGACCATGGCTGAGAACCAACCGCCGGCACCTCCCGAAGAGCCCGAACGTGCATTTGAAGCCCGTCTGGCCAAGGCACGGGGCGACACAACACCCCGACCACGGCCGGCGCTCAATGAGTCAAGCGCCTTTGGCGTGGTCACCCGGTTGGTGGCGGAACTGGTTTCCGGCCTTGTGGTTGGTGGCGGAATCGGTTGGCTACTCGACCGGTGGCTGGGCACAAAGCCTTGGCTTCTGGTGGTGTTTTTCATACTGGGCGCCGGTGCTGGCATGACCAATATTGTCCGGGCGGCCCGGCAAATGAACGCCATGCCGGAAGCAAAACAGGAAGACAAAGAGAACGAGCAATAGGCCGCAAGGCCGCAGTAAGGTTAAGGGGACTGACGTGGCTGGTAGCCCGCTTTCGCAGTTCGAAATCAAGAAGATCGTGCCGATCGAAATTGCCGGTTACGATGTATCGTTCACCAATTCCTCGCTGTTCATGGTCGCAGTGGTCGGGGTATTGACCCTGTTCATTGCTGGCGGCATACGCAAAAGCGCCCTGGTACCCGGGCGCTGGCAAACCCTTGTGGAACTCAGTTACGAGTTTGTGGCCAATATGCTCAATGACACGGCGGGAACCGAGGCGCGCAAATATTTCCCCTTCATCTTCACGCTTTTTATGTTCATTCTCTGCGCCAACCTTCTGGGCATGATCCCGTACAGCTTTACGGTCACCAGTCATATCATCGTCACCTTCGCGCTGGCCGCCGTGGTGTTCGTTGGCGTGACGGTCATCGGCTTCGCCAAGCACGGGCTGGGGTTTCTGAAATTTTTCGTTCCCTCAGGCATTCCGGTGGTGATGCTGCCCTTGCTGGTGGTGATTG
>RFJA01000243.1 GCA_003695065.1 Alphaproteobacteria bacterium | reverse complement strand
GTTCAGGAAGCGACGACTGTCTTGGGAAGGCTGCGCCTTCCGGTCCCGATCAGGCGGCAGCATGGTCCCGATGATCTCCTGTTCCGCATCCCTCAAATCGACATGATCCATAGCTGCTCATCAAAATGCAGTCTTGACAAATAAAACACGTCAATTGGGGTTTTTCTCTGTCAACAGGATCTAGTGCTGGCGCGTCCGCGGGTAGGGATGGATTTCGTCAAGCCCGGCTGTCGTCCCGTTGTCTTGAACGATGCGGGCATGGTAGCGCTTCAGATGACGGGGCTCCGGTACACCGCAGGAATGGGCAATGATCCCGACTTCCTTCATCATGTTGGTGGCGTAGTGGGCAACCCGCACCGCCTTGTCTTCCACCACAAGGCCACGCTGAAGCTTCGGGTTGTGCGTGGTAACTCCTGTGGGGCAGGTATTCTTGTTGCATTGCATGGCCATGATGCAACCGAGCGCGAACATGAAGCCGCGGGCCGAAACCACGAAATCCGCCCCAATGCAAAGCGCCCAGGCGACCACTGACGGGGTGATCAGTTTGCCTGATGCGATGACCCGGACCCGGTCCTTGAGATCGGCTGCCATCAGCTTGTCGACGATCATGGGCAGGCTCTCCGTGACCGATAGCCCCATGTAGTCCATCAGGCTCATGGGGGCCGCGCCGCTGCCGCCGTCGGCGCTGTCGACGGTGATGAAATCGGGCGCGGATTCGACGCCGCGGCGCAAGATGGCTTCGCACAATTCGTCGAGCCAGCCATAGGACCCGATCACCGCCTTGAAGCCCACGGGTTTGCCGGTGACATCGCGAATACGATTGATCAGGTCGAGAAGGTCATCGACGGAATCCACCTCCACATGGCGATTGGGGCTGACCGAGTCCTTGCCCGGTTCGATGCCGCGAATCTCGGCGATTTCAGGCGTGACCTTGACGCCCGGCAGGATTCCGCCCTTGCCCGGCTTGGCGCCCTGGCTGAGCTTGACCTCGAACATCCTGACCTGGTCCATGGCGGCAAGGATCTTCAGCCGGTCTTCGCTCAACCGCCCTTCCAGATCGCGCGCCCCGTATTTGGCGGTGCCAATCTGAAAGACGATGTCGGCCCCGCCTTCGAGATGGTAGGGGCTGAGTCCGCCTTCTCCCGTATTGAGCCACACGTTCGCCATTTTTGCGCCACGCGAGAGGGCGCGCACGGCCGGCGTCGACAGCGCCCCATAACTCATGCCCGAGATGTTGAAGAACGAGGGCGCTTCATAAGGGGTCTTGCAAAACGTGCCGATGAGCATGGGCGCAGGCGGGACCGAATCCTGTTCCAGCGTCGGAAACGGGCAATTGGCGAACAGCAGCGTGCCCGGCGGCGTGATATCGCGGGTCGAACCGAACGCGACCGTATTATCCACGTTTTTCGCCGCCCGGTAACACCAGGACCGCTGGGCACGGTTGAACGGCATTTCCTCCCGGTCCATGGCGAAAAAGTACTGGCGGAAATACTCGCCCAAGCGCTCAAACAGATAGCGGAAGCGCCCGATCAGCGGATAGTTGCGGCGTATCGCGTGGGACGTCTGCGTGATGTCGATCACGTACAGCGCCGCCGCGACGAGCACCAGTGCTCCGATGGCGAAAACAAACATGCCTGCGGTGAGGCTGACGGCCAGGTCCACCGTGTGGAAGAATCGTTCGCTTAACATGTCAAGCTTCCCTATCGCGATTTTTCTTTTGGCTCGTCACATTACGGTATTTTGTGTCCTCGGAGTAGGGACAGAAAATCGCACCCCGCCGCATTGCGCCTTGCAATTGCCGTAAAGCGGGATAGCCTGTCACACACAGGGCCCGGATCACGTCCGGGCTGCTCGAATGTGATATGCGCCGGCGGGCCTGGACAAGAATCTGGATGGGAGTACAGAAATCCATGACCAAGTACAAAACCGTACTGACCGCCATTGGTCTCGCCCTGGCGCTGGCGGCCTGTGGAGAGCAACGAGCCGCGCCACCCCAGGATAACCCTGCCGACGCGCAGCAAGCGGCTGCCGTCGAAATTCAAACCGAATCCGAACGCCTCAATGCGTTTTTCGAGGAAGTGTTCGACCGCGATCTGGCGCGCAGTCCCATGTCCCAGACCTATCTTGGCATCAAGGACGACTATGACAAATGGGATGACATCAGCGAGGTTCGCCGGGACGAGGACATTGAACTGGTGCGCCACGACCTGGAGCGGCTGAGAACCGAGTTCGACCCCGCGAAACTGGATGAAGAGGCCAATCTGAGCTACCGCATCTTCGAGCTGACGGCGGAGCGTACCCTTGCCGCAGACCGCTGGCGCCATCACGACTACCCGGTCAATCAGATGTTTGGTTGGCAGTCGGAGATCCCGGCATTTCTGATCAATATGCACCAGGTGGCGGACAAGTCCGACGCCGAAGCCTATATCGCCCGGCTGAATGGTGTGAAGGCGGTGATGGTTCAGGTGATCGCGGGGCTCAGGCTGCGCGCCGACCAGGGGGTCGTGGCGCCCGCCTTCACCTTTCCCCAGGC
>RFJA01000242.1 GCA_003695065.1 Alphaproteobacteria bacterium | reverse complement strand
GGCTTTTTTGACCTTCGCCCTGGCCCCCGACAGATCCACCGGCTGAACACGGCCCTTGAAACTGACAAAATAGCTGACGCCGCCGATACGCGCCGCCTTCATGAACAGCGGATCGCCATCAATATCGTTGAACGCCTCGGTTTCATATCGGCCCGCTTCCCTGCCCGCCTCGTCCAGCACAAAGGAAACCATTTTGCCGTTGCCACACAGAGTGGAGAACCCCCTCTGGCCGGTGGGATAAATCAGGCTGCAGCCCGGTATCTGAATTTCGTTGAGCACGGCGCGCGCCGGCAGATCGACAATGGTGACCGATGCAGCCGGCGTGAAATTGAAGATAAGGCCCAAGCGTTCGCCGTCGGTAAACCGAAAGCTGTTCTTCTGGGTAACCGACTGCCCACGTTTGCCGCCCGGGAGAATAATCTCGTCCTTGAACTGAAGAGAGGCAGTATCATAGATCGTGATGGCGTCGGTCCGCTCGCCCCGGATCCGCCGGGAATAGAACGTCTCGGCCACATAAAGTTCGGGCCGTGTGGTCGCCTGGAGAAAAGTGGCAAACTGCCCGGCCCCGATCTGCCCCTTGTACTGCCGGGTCTGGGCCGCCACATCCAGGATGACGACCTTGCCGTCCACCAGACTGAAAAAGTTGGCGTCGTGAGCAAAAATCCAGGTCTTGGGATAGGACTCGGGCAAGGCCAAAACGTTGGGCACCGTCTCCGCCGGCAGCGGCTCGGGAAAATCCGCCGCCACCGCAACGCCACAGGTCATCATCAGCATCAAGGCTGTGATCGTCCCTTTCATAGAGCCACCCTTATGTTATCGTTTATGTTATCGTTTGCACTTGCCAAAATTAGGACGCGCGCCCAATATAGGGCAATTGACCTATATTTTTCAATTGTGTTTTTCGGGGTTCCCGCACTTTTTTCTTCATGTTGTTTTCAGCTATCCGTTCACTTAGGGTCTGCACCGGATTCAGAAGGAATTGAGCTGAATGTTCGAGGTCCCCCGGCTAAAACTCCGCCCCGGCACCGGCAATTACAGCAAGGGGCAAGCCCGCGTCGTGGAAATTCTTGAAGCCGCGCTGGATGTGCTGCTGGACGAGGGCTATCAGGCCCTGACCATGCGTCGCATTGCCAAGGCGTGCGGTATCACGGTGGGCAACGTGACCTATTACTATAAATCCAAGGACGATCTGGTGCGCGACCTGCTTACCGGCGTGCTTGAAAGCTACATGGACATTTTTGATCACATCGCGTCCGACACGACCAAGACGGCGGAGGAAAAGTTCGTCACGGTCATCCGCCTTCTGCTTGAAGACATTACCAGCAAAAAAACCACGCACCTCTTCCCCCAGTTGTGGGCGTTGTCGAACCACGACCCGTTTATCGCTGAATGCGTGGACGAGATGTACACCGGAGCACGCGCGGTGTTGAACCGGATGATCCCGGAAATCAACCCCAATCTTTCGGAGGAAGAGCAGAAACTGGTGGCGCTATTCGTGTCTGCCTCGATCGAAGGCATGACGGTCTTTGCCGGTTATAACAAGCCATGGCGCCCCCATATGCAACAGATCGAAGGGATCGCGGCGAAAAGCCTGCTCGACTGCGTCAAGAATATCACGTCCGAGGATATCAACCGCTTCCGCGACAAGGACTTTTCGCTGGATGACAGTCCATCGGCGCCGAAGTGAGTAAAAGTGGGTAAACTTGTGCTATGAGCCCTGCTTGTCGCCATTCCGGGTTCCACTCCAAAGATTGGACGAACAGCTTCTTTTACGCCCCAATTCCGGCGGGCACGCACTTCTGGTCGCAGACAGTTAAGCCCATCGGGTCGTCTCGCAAGTTATGATGCGCACCGTCAAAAGTTTACTTTAAGGCTCACACCCCACTCCCTCGGCCGGTTGTAATTGGCTTCGTGAAAACCGATCCCGAAGTTGGAGTCTCCACTCACGATGATCCGCTTGTCGGTCAGATTGTCCACGAACAGACGCAGCCTCCAGTCGTCGTTGGGACTAATATAGGTCACGGACGCGTTCAGCAGATGATAACTTTCCTGGAACAGAAAGGGGGAGTTCTGGGCGTCATTATGGACATCGTCCGAAAACGACCAGTCCAGGTGAAGGTCCAGATCCCCTGACGTTCCCAGGGGAATCGTCAGATCTGCCGCCGCCGAAAACTGCCATTTCGGGGTGTTGGCAAGCTTCGTGTCCAGAGTGACGATCTGCTCGCTCGCCGGCAGGTCGGCGGCAATGTTGCGCAGTTCCGTATATTTGGCGTCGGTGTATCCGATACCGCCCGAAATCTGCAGATTGTTGACCGGGACCGCAATGAATTCCAGTTCAAAACCCTTGATTTCGGCCTCGCCCGTGTTCAGCGTCACGGGCGCCCCCAAGTTTTCAAAGATGGTAACCTGAACGTTGGAATAATTGGTGAAGAACGCCGCACCATTTAGCCGGAGCCTTCGTTCCAGTCCCTCCCATTTGAAGCCCACCTCGAAGGTTTCCACTTCCTCCGGATCAAAGGGCAGAACCGCCTCGCGGGGCAGCACATAACGCAGGTTGAAACCGCCGGACTTGAAGCCCTGGGTGTAGGACCCGTAGCCAAGCAGATCTTCTGTGACCCGGACGTCGATGCTCGCCCGCGGCGACCAGTCTGTAAAGGTTTCCTCCGATCGAGAATTGCGGGGCACCAGTGGAATCACCGTTCCCTCGGGCGCGCCGAATACAATGGGAGATGCGCTGCCGGTTACAATGAACTGATCGGTGAAAAACTTTTTCTTGTCCTTGGTATAGCGAATGCCACCGGTCAGTGCGATCCGATCGGTCAAATCGAAGGTGGCCTGGGCATAGCCTGCAATGCTCTTGTTGTCGATATCCACCTGATCCAGAAAAAGATTCCCGAATGATTCCGGAAAGTCGACAACAATAGGGTCGCTGCCCTCTTCCTCGAAATAATAGACCCCGGCCGCGTAGTTCAGACGGCTTTCAAACAGATCACCAATAAACTGAAGCTCCTGGCTGAATTGCTCATGCTGGTAGTCATAATTGGAAGTGTGCGTGAGGTCGATCGGCGAGCCGTCCGCGTCTCGGTTAAAGAACCCCTCGGTATCACGATAGGACGTAAGGGATTTTATCGTCAGATTGTCTAGCGCCTGCCACTCCAGCGTCAGCCCAACTCCCCAGCCATCGATACTGGAACCATTGGGGCCTGTGGAATAGGTGGTCTTGAGATCACCGGTTACGAAATTTTCGTCGGTATAGAAGGCATTATCGAAACCCGGCAGAGTACGGGTCGGAGCTTCAAAGGTATTGTAGACGAAAACAATCGGGCCATTGAGCGGTGAACCCGTTGTTCCCACCAAAATGTCGGCCGCATTATTTTCACGGATGCGCGAAAAGTCGGCACTCAAGGTCGCGCTGAAGGTAGGCGATGCTTCCCACAAAACTGTGCCGCGCACGGCGGAGCGGTTCTCGTTCCCAAGATCGGTCTGTGTCGTAATTCCTCCACCCGGAATGGTCCTTTCTCCTGGCGGCACGGTCCGCAGGTCAGGCCCGAGCAACCCCGTCACAAAGCCATCACGATCCTTGGAGGAACCAGCCAGACGAACGTAAAGACCCTCCGCTACGGGGATGTTCACGCTTGTGCGCAGGTGCAGCCGACTGCTGTCACCGACACTGACCTCCGCATGACCGCCAAATTCGGGCCCGGGCGCCATGGTGGTGATATTGATGGCGCCCCCGATTGTGTTTCGCCCAAAAAGCGTTCCCTGGGGCCCCCGGAGCACCTCGATACGGGCGATATCAAGGACATCCAGGACGCCACCCACGGAACGCGACATATAAATGCCATCCACATAGGTACCGACGCCCGCCTCGGTGGTCAGGGCAAAATCCGACTGGCCTATGCCGCGAATAAAAATGGCCGCGGCATTGGATGCACCGCTGATGGGCGAGGTGAAATCAAAAGTGACATTGGGCGTGAAAGCCCCCAGCTCCTGGATATTGGTGACGCCAAGCTTTTCCATACCCGCGGCCGTGAAAGCGGTGATTGAAATCGGCGTGTCCTGAAGGCTCTCCTCTCGCTTCTGTGCCGTTACCACAATTTCTTCGAGGCCGAAGGAAACCTCCTGCGCACGCCCGGCGCCGGGGCACGCCACAGCCAGGCACAGTGTGAGGGCTGTGCCCCCAAGAAAGCCCTGAAATCCCAGTGTCTGCTGGCCGATTTGTCTATCAAGCATATTTTCCTCCCGGTCTGCTACAGACTGCCGATATCGACCAAGCCTAATGCAGACGGGCAGCCGTCGCTCGGCTGAGGCGGAAATAAAATTTGCGGAACACGCGATTTAGTGAGGGGAAACCAGCGACCGTTTCGACTCGCGGTAATCCCGAGGGCTAAGCCCATAGCGCGCTTTGAAGGTGCGACTGAAATGGGTCAGATCGTTGAAACCCCATGAATAGGCGATTTCGCCGATCGTGCGTCCGGCATAGCGCGGGTCAAGCAGATCGCGTTCACATTTTTCAAGCCGACGCTGCCAGATCCATCGGGCGGCTGTGCTGTCAGCGGCCTCAAACAGCATATTGAGATAGCGCGTGGAAATCCGGTGATGAGCCGCCACACGCTGTGGTGAAAGGTCGGGTTCCGATAGATGATCCTCGATATATCTCTGAATTCGGTATAGCTGGGTGAGCCGTACGTTCGATACATCGGGCTGATCCATATGATCAGACGATACGGCGAGAGACAGCAAGTCGATAAAAGTATCGCACAGACGTCCACACATGCTCGGATCAACGGATGGAAAGGAACGATCCAATTCAGCCAAGTAGGAAAGCGCGATGCGCCCAACCCCCTGCCGGCCGTTCATGGCGCGAGCGGTCAACCGATCGGAAACCATGACCCGGTTGCTGAACGCCTGCCGCGGTATTCTGATCACAAGCTGGGAAAAATTGTCTTCGAACATCAATTCATATGGGCGGGACGTATCGTAGAGGGCAAATTGCCCCACAGACAAGTCAGCGGTTCGTCCATCCTGGACCACTCGCCCATGCCCTGCAGTCTGAACGCTGATCAGGAAATAGTCGCCAGAAGCACGGGCCAATTGCGCCTTCGAGCGAATGACATGCTGACCTGTTGATATGACTTCCGAAAACTGGAGGTCGCCAATCGAGCCATTGACGATGGTACCGGAAAACTCGCCCTCTTCGCGCACCCTCTCACAGTCGAGCTTGACAAAGACATCGCAAATAACCTCACGCCAGAAGCTAAGCCGATGGGGCGGCTCAACCATTTGGGTGGACAGCGTCTTGGCCTTAACGTTGGTCAGCATCACAGATCTATCCGTATCGGCCTCTATCTCCTGTAGGCCGATTTTAAAGTGCTTTTCCGTCAATTTCGAGCTTTTCAGGGCAACCCTTCTTTGTCGGGCGAGTTTTAGTTCCTGTTCAATCAACCGCCCCTGAAACGATCCCGGTTACTTTGGTCCCGACCAGACGCATGGACCCAACCACCGATTTTCAGAAAGATCGCCGGTTGTTAAGAAGGAAAGACAGGAATGGACGAAACATTATCCGTTTTCCGTGTTGCCGCCGTACAGGCCGCACCATG
>RFJA01000241.1 GCA_003695065.1 Alphaproteobacteria bacterium | reverse complement strand
GGAAGGCCGTTGCGGCGAACTTTCTTCTCGGTCTCGACAATGGCGGCAAGATGGCGCAGGAACCAGAGATCGTATTTGGTGGCGTCATGAACCTCCTCGACGGTCAGGCCAAACCGCAGCGCCTGCGCGGCCACCAGCAGACGGTCGGGTGTCGGCCGGGCCAGCGCAGCCAAAATGGCTTCCTTTTCAGGGGCCTCGGGGTCAACTCCTGGAATGGCCACCTCGTCAAGACCGCTTAGCCCGGTTTCCAACGAGCGCAGCGCCTTTTGCAGCGATTCGGGGAAGGAGCGACCGATCGCCATGGCTTCGCCAACCGACTTCATCGCCGTGGTCAGCAGCGGTTCGGTGCCTGGAAACTTCTCGAAGGTGAAGCGGGGAATCTTGGTGACCACATAATCGATGGTTGGCTCGAACGAGGCCGGCGTGACGCCGGTAATGTCATTGGTCAACTCATCGAGTGTGTAGCCAACCGCAAGTTTGGCCGCCACCTTGGCAATCGGAAAGCCGGTGGCCTTGGAAGCGAGCGCGGAGGACCGCGACACCCGCGGGTTCATCTCGATGACCACCAGACGGCCATCTTCCGGATTGACCGCGAACTGGACGTTGGAGCCGCCGGTTTCCACCCCGATTTCGCGCAGCACCGCAATGGAGGCATTGCGCATGCGCTGATATTCCTTGTCCGTCAGGGTCAGCGCTGGCGCCACCGTAATGCTGTCACCGGTGTGAACGCCCATGGGGTCAACGTTTTCAATGGAGCAGACGATGATGCAGTTGTCCGCTTTGTCGCGGACCACTTCCATCTCGTACTCCTTCCAGCCAAGAACCGACTCTTCGATCAGAACCTCGTTCACCGGCGAGGCGTCAAGGCCGCGGGCGACGATTTTCCTGAACTCTTCCATGTTATAGGCGATGCCGCCACCGGTGCCGCCAAGGGTGAAACTTGGCCGGATGATCGAGGGTAAACCGGTCTCCTGTACCGCTTCCAGCGCCTCTTCCAGAGTGCGAACGACCCGGCTCCGCGGACTTTCCAGACCGATTTTGTCCATGGCGGCCCGGAATTTTTCCCGGTCCTCGGCCTTGGCGATGGCCTCTTCATTGGCGCCAATCAGTTTCACACCATATTTTTCGAGCACACCCTTCTGGGACAGGGTGAGCGCGGTATTGAGCGCGGTCTGACCCCCCATGGTCGGCAAAATTGCGTCGGGGCGTTCCCGCTCGATGATCTTTTCCACCATCTCCGGGGTGATCGGTTCCACATAGGTGGCATCCGCCAGCTCGGGATCGGTCATGATCGTAGCCGGATTGGAGTTGACCAGAATGATCCGGTAACCTTCCTCCTTGAGCGCCTTGCACGCCTGGGTGCCTGAATAGTCGAACTCGCAGGCTTGCCCGATGATGATGGGCCCCGCGCCGATGATCAGAATGGAATTTATGTCGGTGCGTTTAGGCATGCTTGCGAACCTGATCCATAAACCGGTCAAACAGGTAGTAGCTGTCCTGGGGGCCGGGTGACGCCTCGGGGTGGTGCTGGACGGAAAACACGGGCTTGCCGTCCACGGCAAGGCCGCAGAGCGTTCCGTCAAACAGCGATACATGAGTCGCTTTCACGCCCGTCGGCAGGCTATCCATGTCCACCGTGAACCCATGGTTCATGGTGGTTATCTCAACCTTGCCCGTGCTCAGCTCTTTTACCGGGTGGTTGGCCCCGCGGTGTCCCTGGTGCATCTTTACGGTCCTGGCACCAAGCGCCAGGGCAAGAAGCTGGTGACCCAGACAAATGCCAAAGATCGGTTTGTCCGCGTCCAGAAGGTCGCGAATGACGGGTACCGCATAACGCCCTGTGGCAGCAGGATCGCCAGGGCCGTTGGACAGGAAGATGCCATCGGGCTGATGCGACAGCACCTCCTGAGCGGTGGCGGTGGCCGGGAGCACTGTGATCCTGGCCCCGGTGCTGGCGAGACAGCGCAGAATGTTGCGCTTGATGCCGAAGTCGATGGCGACCACATGCGCTTCGGGGTTATCCTGGCGGCCGTAGCCGCCGCCATCAATATCGAACGACCAGCGGCTTTCGGTCCAGCTATAGCTCTGCAGGCAGCTGACCTCCTTGGCAAGGTCCATTCCCTCGAGCCCCGGCCAGGCGCGAGCCTGCTCGATCAGGGCAGGAATATCAAACCGGCCGTCAGGGTTGTGGCAGACCACACCATTGGGTGCCCCGTTGAGCCGGATGTGGCGGGTCAGGCGTCGCGTGTCGACGCCAGTTATGCCGATCAGGTTTTGACCCTTGAGCCAGTCATCGAGATGGCGACTTGAGCGATAATTCGCGGGTTCGGTCACTGCATTGCGCAAGACCAGGCCACGCGCTGCGGCCGTGGTGGTTTCCACGTCAAAATCGTTGGTGCCGACGTTTCCGATGTGCGGAAAGGTAAAGGTGATGATCTGCCCGGCGTAGGAAGGGTCGGTCAGAATTTCCTGATATCCCGTGATCGCCGTATTGAAACAGACTTCCCCGACCGCGGAACCTTCCGCGCCAATGCCGTAACCCCAGAATACCATGCCGTCAGCGAGAACAAGAGCCGCTGTGATGTCGTTGGTTGGCGGCCGTGCCGCAAAGATGGCTTCAGTCATGGGCTCTTCGCAACAATTCCGGTTGAGTGGTGCGCGCCGCCTGCGCGGATACGCGGATCGAGCCGAACGGATGATCCGGGCATATTCAAGCGTGCGAGGGGGCGCTGCGCAAATTGCCGGGAAGATATGGGAAACGATCTTCCAGGTCAAGGATAGCCGGGGTAAAAATTTCTTCTGTTTTAACAATGACTTGAGGTCTCTGGTTCGGGTTTGCCATGGTTGGGGGTTTGGGGTAGAGTCTGCGCCAGCAGTCAAATTGTTGCCCAGGCGTGGGGATTCGGCTGCGCCGGTTAACATGGAGGAAGGGTCCGTATGCTTCGTGACCAGCTTGGTGATGCGCTCAAGGCCGCCCTCAAGGCCAAGGACGCGCGTCGCACCGCGACCTTGCGTCTGATTCTGGCGGCGATCAAGGATCGGGATATCAGCCTGAGAGGCGAGGGAAAGCCCCCTGTTGATGACACCGGAATCATCGAAATCCTTGGCAAGATGATTAAGCAGCGCAAGGAAAGCATCAAGGCTTACGAAGAAGGGGGACGCCTCGAACTGGTCGAACAGGAGCAGCAGGAAATCGAGATCATCGAGGAATTCCTGCCGCCGCAGTTGACCGAGGCGGAGCTCGAATCGGTTTGTCAGAAGACAGTCGCAGACCTGGAGGCCACCAGTCTGAAAGACATGGGGCGCGTGATGGGTCAGCTTAAGGAAAAATATGCCGGTCAGATGGATTTCTCGAAAGCGGGTGCTATTGTACGGGAACTTCTGACGTCACCATCGTGATCGGGTGCATCCAAACTAGGGTCCGGATTCGCCCCTAGGGGAGAGCATGAGCTTTTCGCCTGAGTTTCTGGATGAACTGCGAGGCCGGCTGAGGCTGAGTGAGGTTGTTGGACGCAAGGTCCGCCTCACCCGCCGGGGGCGCGAGTTTGTCGGCCTGTGCCCGTTTCATTCCGAAAAGACGCCATCGTTCACGGTCAATGACGACAAGGCGTTCTATCACTGCTTTGGCTGTGGCGCCCACGGTGATGTGATCCGGTTTGTCAGCAACACCGAAGGGCTCGGTTTTCCCGAAGCGGTGGAGCGCCTTGCCGGTGAGGCCGGACTGGCGTTGCCGGCGCGTGATCCGCGGGCAGAGGAAAAGGCGCGTCAGCGCGCCGGTCTCAAGGATATTCAGGCGATTGCGGCAAAATGGTTCGAAAGCCAGCTATGGTCCGCCAGCGGCGGTGCCGCCCTTGATTATCTGAAGCGGCGCGGGCTTGACGAAACCACGATTCGGCGCTTTGCCCTGGGGTTCGCGCCGGCGGGCCGCACCGCGCTTCTTGACGCACTCAAGGCGCGCGGCATGGACGACAGGCAACTCAGGGAGTCGGGCCTCATTATCTATCCCGACGATGGTCGTGCGCCCCTGGACCGATTCCGCAATCGTGTGATGTTCCCGATCAGGGATTTGCGGGGTGACGTGGTCGCGTTTGGCGGGCGCGCGCTTGACGATGCGACGGCCAAATATCTCAATTCCCCGGAAACGCCGCTCTTTCACAAGGGCCAGGTGCTCTACAACCTGGATCAGGCGCGCCAGCCCGCACGCGAGACCGGCCGTATTCTGGTAGCCGAGGGCTACATGGACGTGATTGCGCTGGCCCAGGCGGGGATCGGCGAGACGGTCGCTCCGCTTGGCACGGCGCTGACCGAGGGGCAGCTGACCGCACTCTGGCGCGTGGTCGCCGAACCGGTCCTGTGCTTTGATGGAGATAGCGCGGGGTTGCGTGCCGCAGCCAGGGTGGTCGAGCGGGCGTTGCCGCTGCTAAGGCCCGGATATTCCCTGCGCTTCGCGCTGCTGCCGTCAGGCGAGGATCCGGACAGCCTGATCCGCAACGAAGGCAGGCAGGCAATGGACAAGATCGTGGCCGAGGCACAGTCGCTCGCCGACATGTTGTGGCAGATTGCCACCGCGGGTGCGTCTCTCGATACACCTGAGCGACGCGCCGGGCTGGAGCGGTTGGTCATGGAACGCCTCCAGGACATTCGGGACAGTGCGGTCCAGGGCTTCTATCGGGCGGAGTTTCGCCGCCGCCTTGGGGATCTGTTTCGGGGACCCGAAACGCCGGGGCGCTGGCGCCGGGACAGTGTTCGGCAGCAGCCGGCGGGACGGTCAGCTCGGCGACCGGGTGGAGTCGGTGGCGATCGGGGGGGGCTGCGACCGTCGGGGAGGCTCAAAGGGACGGCGCTGGCGCGTGACGGTGCGGCCGTGCGCGCACGACGGCGCGAGCAACTGTTGCTGCTTTGCCTGATCAATCATCCAGCGCTTCTGGAGCGATATGCCGAGGAAATTGCGGTCCTGGAGATCCTCAACCCTGATCTTGACAAACTCCGCGCTGAAATCATAGGAATAGCGGCTTTGCAAGACAGCCTTGACATGGACCATTTGAGACGCCATCTCAAGGCTCAGGGCTGGGAAAAACTGGTGCAATCGCTGGATGCGGCGTTCGCGAGTTTGTGGTTTGTCAAACCGGATGCAGCACTGAGGGATGTGGAAAGTGGCTGGCAGCAGGCCAGGGCGCTTCACCACCGTATGCTGACCATGGAACGGGAACTCAAGGCGCTGGAGCGGGAGCTTGCGGAATCGATGACGGAAGAGACCTTTGCGCGATTTTCTGCACTCAAGGCCCAGATTGATCAGAGCGAGGGGCTGGAGGCGAACCTCGAAGGGTTTGGAGTTGCATCAGGCCGGGAAAGTTCGGTCTAGGGTTCGGCTCTGGGTGCGAACCCCGAGAGCATTGGTGGCGAGTACGGGCCCTAGGGTCCGGACCCCGGTGACGGAAATGATATGGAGCATTTCTCTGCGCCCCCTAAGGAGAAAAGACCTAAATGGCAGTGAAGTCTTCTGAAGCGCCCGAACAGGCTGAAGTCAACGATGAAAATAGCGATAGCCCTCTTCTCGACAGTACGGAACAGGCTGTCAAGAAGATGATCGCCCAGGCCAGGGAGCGGGGCTATATCACCTATGACGAACTGAACAGGACCTTGCCGCAGGAAGAAATGTCTTCGGAGCAGATTGAAGACGTTATGACCATGCTGTCGGAAATGGGCGTCAATGTCGTCGAGAACGACGAGGCGGAGGCGGACGAGGTCTCCGACGGCAAGGCATCTGCAAAGGGCGACAACGAAGACAGCGACGACGGCGACGACACGGAGGAGATCGAATTCTCCGCGCCGGCCAAGGCTGAAGCCGGTGACAGGACGGATGATCCGGTGCGCATGTACCTGCGCGAGATGGGAAGTGTGGAGCTTCTGTCGCGTGAAGGGGAAATCGCCATCGCCAAACGTATCGAGGCCGGGCGCGAAACCATGATTGCGGGATTGTGTGAAAGCCCGCTGACCTTCAAGGCCCTGATCTCTTGGGCAGAGCACCTCAATGAGGGCGATATTCTGCTGCGCGACATCATCGACCTCGACGCCACCTATGGTGACACCGGGCCCGATGGCAATGGCAGGGACGCTGCGAGCGGCGATTCCGGCGTGGCCGAAAGTGAGGATGATGCCGTCAAGGCCGACGATGAAGCCGGAGACGGTGAAGACGACGGCGAAGATGACGAGGATAGCGAGAACAATCTGTCGCTTGCCGCGATGGAAGAGGCCCTGAAACCTGGTGTTCTCGAAACCCTCGACAAGATCACCGCGACCTATAGGAAATTCGCGAAGCTCCAGGAGGCACGGCTGGAAGCCGAGCTGAAGAGTGAATCGCTTCCCCCAGCCCAGGAGAAGAAGCTTGAGAAGCTGCATCTTGAGGTCATTGACCTGGTCAAGAGCCTCCATTTCAACAATGCGCGCATTGAAGCGCTGGTTGAGCAGCTCTACAGCCTCAACAAGAAACTGATGAGCCTTGAGGGTAGATTGCTGCGGGTGGCGGAAAGCCGCCGCGTGCCCCGCAAGGCTTTCCTCGAACACTATATGGGGCACGAGCTCGACCCGGACTGGCTCGATCGGGTCAAGGACCTGCCGGGCAAGGGGTGGAAGGACTTTGCCACCAAGGACGCCGAGGAAGTGCAGGCGATTCGGGCCGAGATCGCCAATATCAGTCAGGAGGCCGGGCTCAGGATCAGCGCCTTCCGTCGTATCGTGCACATGGTACAAAAGGGCGAGAAGGAAGCGCGCATCGCCAAGAAGGAAATGGTGGAGGCCAACCTGCGCCTCGTCATCTCCATCGCCAAGAAATATACCAACCGCGGCCTTCAGTTCCTCGACCTGATCCAGGAAGGTAACATCGGTCTGATGAAGGCGGTGGACAAGTTCGAGTATCGCCGTGGTTACAAGTTCTCCACCTATGCCACCTGGTGGATTCGGCAGGCAATTACCCGCTCGATCGCTGACCAGGCGAGGACCATTCGCATTCCCGTCCATATGATCGAGACCATCAACAAATTGCTGCGCACCGGGCGCCAGATGCTGCATGAGATCGGCCGCGAGGCGACACCCGAGGAACTGGCGGAGCGGCTCGGCATGCCGCTTGAAAAGGTGCGCAAGGTGATGAAGATCGCCAAGGAGCCGATCAGCCTGGAGACCCCGATTGGTGACGAGGAAGACAGTCACCTTGGCGACTTCATTGAAGACAAGAACGCGATCCTGCCCATTGATTCCGCGATTCAGTCGAAT
>RFJA01000240.1 GCA_003695065.1 Alphaproteobacteria bacterium | reverse complement strand
GCTCAATCTCCACCTCCGGCGAAAACAATTGATGGATTGAAATCTGGCCACCACAAAAGGGACAGCGCCGGTCATTGGGGTCCTTTAGGTTCAGTTCCTCCCAAAGCCGCATCTTTGCGCGGTTCTCGCCCGTATCGGCAATTCCCAGTTCCTCAAAAATCTGGCGGTATCGATCGTTGCGTTCCCGATTTTCCTTCTGGAACGCCAAATCCGCCTTGCGCTGTTTGTCGTTCTGACGCAGGTCGCGCCCCACCTCCAGAATGATTTCGTCCGGGTGACCGTGTTCGTCAATGATCCGGTTCACCAGTCGGCGCAACTGATTGAGCCCGATATGCACCGTGGGATTGGCAATCTTGCCCAAGCGCAATTCGTCAGGATCATCCGGGTTTCCCGTGCCAAAGGCAGTGTAACGATCCAGGATGACGCCGTAATAGGGCAGGCGGTCAAAAATCTCGCCAGTGCGAAAATCGGAATGGTGATATCCGGCTTTTGCGACCGCGTCGCTATAGGGAATGACCTCGGCCTCCAGCGCGGCGAGTATTTTGCCCCCCGCCGTTGGTCCGAGCCTGCCATGCCCGGCGGGTAGACGGGCGCGGGCAACGGCGCAGGCACGGTCTTCGTCAAGCCCCCAATGCTCCTTGAGCCAGGCAACCAGCGCACTCTCGTCTTCAACGGTGTCAAGCCGCTCCACAATCGCGCACTGGTCGGCGAATGAAAGCAGCCGCCAGCCGGGCCCCCAGGCTTTTTTGCTCGACAAGACCGCGGCTGTCTCGTCTCCCTTCAACTTGTCACGTTCACCGCGTTCCAGGTTGAACTGGGCATCCGGTGGCAAATCCAGAAGCTTGCGGATCTGATCGAATTCAAGGTCTTTCTGGGCCAACAGCTTGTCCGCAAGACGGTCGCGCTCGGCCCGGGACAGAAACCGCGCCGGCTTGCCGGGAACTTCGACGGCAAGGTTATTGAGTTCCTGGAAAATCCGCAGACGCTGGGACAGGGGATGCGCCTTGGCCAGCCGTTCCTCGCTCGGCTCGAACGGGCAACGCCCGCCGGTGACCGGCTTGAGCGGTCTCTGGAAAAACAGGATGCGCTCAATCTCGCTACGCCAGCGGTCGGTCAGAATTTCAGGATAATGGCGCGCCTGGGCTGCCCAAAGGGCAGAGAATTCCTCCAAAATCATGCCACGGTCGGGATAGATCTCGTACCCCTCGGTTGCCTTGCCGCCTTCTCCGTTGAGCTTCGCGGGCCGGGCCCGCACCCACTCGCCCTGACGCTGGCGGTGATACAGGAATTCCCCCAGCGTCTGTGCGCCGGCGGCCAACATGGCTTCCCGGAGCCGCTCCACGCCGGAGCGAATCTTGCCGGTATCATCTCCCTCGCCGGCATCGGTTTTGCGATTGGATTTGAAACCACGACGCTGATTGAGATGAAAGATCGCCCGCCCCAGATGGTGCAGCGGAACCCTCTCCTTCAGAGCGCGCGCCCGAATCTCATAGGGATCAAGGGATGCCAGAGCCTTGCGCTCGTCTTCATCCTCGGGCATCAGGCCCGCGTTGACCAGGGTTTCCATCAAGCGCGTGCGGCGGCGCAGATACCGGTCACGGCGCCGACGCGCCGCCCGGGCTTCCCGCCGCCCCTTGGCAAGCGATGTTTTTGTTTTCGGGTCACGGCCAGCCAGCTCCGACGACGAGAATATGCGCACGCCCGCGTCGCGAAGGCCAATCGCATTCCCGTTTTCATCAAGGTCGATCAAACACCAGCCAATGGAGTTAGCTCCTAGATCGAGTCCAAGGCGATAAGGTGTGGGCATTGCCTTCCCCTTTCCACTTCAATAAGATCGAGATATCTCTTGATTTCTATGCAACAAATACTATACTCCATGGCATAGCAGATTGGAAATCGCGGTCTGGTCGTTAACAAGTGACCTGGATCGCAAAAGATTGAAGGGTAGGCTACGGCCTGCCCTTTCCTTTTGCGCCTATTGGGCCACATCATGGTGGCCCCTGATCACGTTGGGCCTTGTGAAGAGATTTCGATCTTGCTTGGCCGCATCCGCCCCCAATACCAAACACAAAAAGCCGCCCCGTGAACACGGGACGGCCCTTGCAAATTGGTCGGAACGGCCGGATTTGAACCGACGACCCCCTCACCCCCAGTGAGGTGCGCTACCAGGCTGCGCTACGTTCCGTCTGAAAAGCGGGTCGGACTATACCGCCGGATTTGGCCCAGGGCAACCGCCCATTCGCCCCTGGGCGTGCGGTTTTCACCCGCTGCCGTTGTCCCCACCTTCGAGCAGCGCCCTGATCTCGCGAAGCTCCTGCAAGATGGCACGCAACCGGGCCTTGTCCTGCGGGCTGCGCGGCTCGGATGCCGTGTCGGCGGGAGGCACCACAGCGGCATGCGCCCCGCCGTCCACAGCCTTCACCACGCGGCGCACGCCCTGCTCGCGAAACAGCTTCTGCGCGCCCTTTATGGTGAATTTGTCTTCATAGAGCAGCCGGCGGATGGTGCGGATGAGCTGAATATCCTCAGGACGATAATAACGCCGGCCGCCGCCGCGCTTGACCGGCTTGAGCTGACTGAACTTGCTTTCCCAGAACCGCAGGACATGCTGTGGCACGTCCAGTTCCTCAGCGACCTCGCTGATGGTGCGAAACGCATCCGGTGCTTTTTCCTGCCTCGTTGCCACAGTCCCCTCGGGGTTTGGTCCCGAACATATTGTTGTTGTTTTGTGCAGCGGGCGCCCGGTGCGCGGACCGACGCGCCTTTACCCGAAACCACCGGCGATTTATCCCCGACCGCCGCGTTCAACCTCTTTCTTGAGGTTCGGCGAAGCCCGAAACGTTACCACGCGGCGCGCTGCAATGGGGACTTCCTCACCGGTCTTGGGATTCCGGCCCTTGCGTTCCTTCTTTTCGTGAACCGAAAAAGTCCCGAACCGGGAGATCTTCACTTCCTCGCCCGCGATCAGGGTGTTGCTGATTTCCGAAAACACCCATTCGACGAGCTGGCCGGACTCGGCTTTCGACAACCCGAGCTTGGCGTGCACGGCGTCCTTGATATCATCACGGGTGAGAGTCTTTGAGCCTGCCTGCGTCATCGCTTCGATCCTCCGACCCGGAAAAGCCTAGTCGGCGTCGGAACTTCCGTCAATATCAAAGGGATGGCGCTTCTGCCTCATGGACAATTTTAACTCGGAATCGGGTAAAAAAGGCGCCGGTCGGGGGCCGTTACCAGCGCGCCAAAGCCGATCCCCAGGTGAATCCACCGCCCATGGCTTCCATGAGCACCAGTTGCCCCCTGGTGATTCGCCCGTCATCCACGGCTTCGGTCAATGCCAGCGGGACCGACGCGGCGGAGGTATTGGCATGGTGATCGACAGTGATAATCACGCGCTCGGATGGCAGGTTGAGTTTGCGCGCGGTGCCATCCAGAATCCGCTTGTTGGCCTGATGTGGCACGATCCAGTCGAGATCGTCAGGGGTGAGGCCATTGGCCTCCAGCGCCTCGCGCACCACATCGGCCAGATTGACCACGGCATGGCGAAACACCTTGTTGCCCTCCATGCGTAAATAGCCGGTGGTCCGGGTCGAGGACGGGCCGCCATCCACATAGAGCAGGTCGTGATGACGGCCGTCCGAGTGCAGATGGGTCGACAACAAACCGCGATCGTCAGAAGTCCCCTTGCCTTCCTGGCCTTCGAGAACCACCGCCCCGGCCCCGTCACCAAACAGAACGCACGTGGTCCGGTCGTTCCAGTCAAGAATGCGGGAAAAGGTCTCGGCCCCGATCACCAAAGCACGGCCCACCTGGCCGGACTTGATGAAGTTGTCGGCCACCGAAAGCGCGTAGACGAATCCCGAACAGACCGCCTGCACATCGAACGCAAAACCATTGCGCATTTCAAGGCGCGCCTGCACCCGGGTGGCGGTGGCCGGAAAGGTCTCGTCGGGCGTGGCCGTCGCAAGCACGATAAGGTCGATATCGTCCGGCTCAAGTCCCGCATTGTCCAGCGCTGCCGCGGCGGCGTTGAAAGCCAGATCCGAGGTCATTTCCCCTTCGGCAGCAATATGACGCTGTTTGATTCCGGTGCGCTCCTGAATCCAGTCGTCGCTGGTATCGACAATCTTCGCCAACTCGTCATTGGTCATGACGCGCTCGGGCAGATAAGCCCCGCATCCACGAAACACCGAACGAATAACGGTCATGACGCAGCCACCTCGCCCGTCTCCCCTGCCTGACTTGCGCTGGTTTCCATATCCGCGGCGATCCGCGCACCCAGATCATCCGCCGCCATATCATAGGCTACGCCAATGGCGCTGGCGATTCCCACCGCATTGGCTCCGCCATGGCTTTTGACCACCAGACCGTTAAGCCCCAGGAACACCGCGCCATTGTGATTGTTCGGGTCCAGATGGTCCTGCAGGGCCCGCAGCCCGGGGCGCGCGAACAGATAGCCGAGCCTGGCGAGCCAGGAACTCAGGAACGCGTTCTTCATCAGCCCCGCAATCATCCGCGCCGTCCCCTCCGCGGTCTTAAGCGCCACATTTCCGGTAAAGCCGTCGGTCACAATCACGTCGACCGCGCCCTCGGCAATGCCGTCGCCCTCGATAAATCCGGCAAATTCCAGGGGAAGCGGAGACTGTTTGAGGGTCTGGCCCGCGCCTTTCACAAGATCATGGCCTTTCAACTCCTCCACCCCCACGTTGAGCAACGCCACCGTGGGCCGCGGCACTCCCAATGCAGTGCGCGCAAACGCCGCCCCCATGACCGCGAATTCGACCAGGTTGCGCTCGTCACACTCCACATTGGCGCCCAGGTCGAGCATGACACTCTCGCCCCGGGACGACGGCAACAACGTGGCCAATGCGGGCCGGTCGATCCCCGGCATGGTCCTGAGCATGAACTTCGCGAGGGCCATCAGAGCACCGGTGTTGCCCGCAGAGACCGCAACCTGGGCCTCGCCCTCGCGCACTGCTTCAATGGCGAGCGCCATGCTGGAATTACGCCCGCGCCGGAGCGCCTGACCCGGCTTGTCTTCTGCTGTGACAACCTCGTCGGTGTGGCGAATGGTCACCTGCTCCCGCAGACGGGGATAGGGTGCCAGCGCCTTGTCGATCCGGGCCTGATCGCCGCATATCAGAAAACGCAGGTCAGGATGACGCTCACGAGCGATGTTCGCACCGTCGAGGATTACCCCCGGGGCGTGATCTCCCCCCATGGCGTCAAGGGCAATGGTCAGTTGGCGTGTCAACGCACCTTCCAGGCGATTCGCCGGGGCCGCGCCTAAAGCGCTTCGGCGACCTCGACAACCTCGCGCCCATCATAGTGGCCGCAGGCCGCGCACACGTGATGGGGCCGCTTCAGTTCCCCGCAATTGGGGCATTCCTGATAGCTTGCTGCCTTCAACGCGTGGTGCGACCGCCGTTTGTTGCGACGGGACGGCGTTACTTTTCTCTTAGGAACAGCCATGATCTTATCTTCCGTTATAGTCCTCTCGCACGTAGCGAAGCGCACGAACATACCCAATTCCGGCGCGGCATCAACCCCCATTCTTCAGCGTCTTCAGGACCGCGAAGGGATTGGGGCGCGCCCCGCCGCTGTCCGACTTCTCCTCGGGCCGGTCCAGCACGGCCCCGTCTTTCCGGGGATAGGGCTCCAGCGACAGCGCCAGATATTGCGCCGCCACCTCGCCGATGTCGATACCCTCTGCCGGTAAAGGTTCGACGTCCTCGGAGTCGGCGTCAATCGCCTCTTCCTCACTGTCCCCGCCGGTCAGGGCGGTAAAAGCGTCGGGCGACATATAGCGTACGCGAAAGCGTGAGGCAATGGTGCTCTCGACAGGCTCCAGTGTAACCACACATTCCTGGGTCACGATACCGTCAAGTTCCCCCTCCAGCAAAAACCCCTCGGATTCGGGAGTCACCCGCGCCTCCACATTGAGGGCCCCCACCGCCACAAGGTCAAATCGCCGGGCCAGGGCCGCCCGCTCCTCCGCACTGGCGCTAAACGACCGTGATAGCGGAGCTCGGGCCAGTTCCTCGACTTCAAGGAGATAAGAAAACTCTCTGATATCTGTGGGTTGCGAATGTTTTCTGCTCATTTAGCTTACCTTTCCAGGTACGCATTGGGTGAACCTCACCTGCCCTTTGGCAACGCTCTCGATATCCTGATCCTTCAGGGTCTTGCGCTGGCGCCGACAATAGGCAACCAGCCAGTCCACGGCCCCCGGCGCCGGTGGTGCCCCACGGTAGACATTGCGCACCAGGGCATCTCTGAGCGGTGCTTCGTCGCCATCGGCGTCCAGCGTCTCGAAAGCGCTGGTGTAAGCCTGCCTGCGCCCCATGAAAGCGCGCGCCATGGCCTTGACCTTCTTGCCAACGCTGAGGTCCCCGACACCCATTTCACGCAAAGCCTGGTCCATATCCGAAAAATGGACCTCCATGAGCCGCGTTTCAAGCGCCGCCACTTGATCACCCTTATTGTCTGACGCATGGGCCAGCCGGTCCATGACCAGGGTCAGATGCAGGGCGATCATATCAAACCGTCCGTCCAGGGTGTCCGCCACCTGTCCCTTGGTAAACAGCGCGGGGGATCGGGCCGCCTCCACGGCCGACACATAAAGACCATGGGCCGCGCGATCCACCGGTCTCCGGCCAAATTGGCGCGCCATCAGACGCCTTAACAGATCGAACATGTTTGTTTACTCCTACCCCCGTGTGGCCGCATTGACACAAGCGTGGCCCGGTGCCATGGTGTAGCCGATTTCGGGCCATCAGGTAGCACGGCTTTGCGTTCCCGACAATCTTGGTCGGAACGCCCGGGTTACAGGATGACGTTACAGGATCAGGTTACTGGGGCAGAATGAAACGAAAACTGTACGCCACCGTCGGCATATCGGCGATCCTTCTTGCGACCGCCGCCTGTACACCAACCACCAATATACGGGGTTTCATTCCGGATCAGAAGGTGATCGGCGCGATCCGACCCGGTGTGGACAACCAGAGCTCGGTGCGCGCCATGCTGGGCACGCCATCGGTGCCCGGCACCTTCCGCCAGGATCGCTGGTACTATGTCTCGAAAACGTCCGAGCAACTGGCTTTCTTCGACCCCGAGATCATCAGTCAGGAAGTGATCGCCATCAGTTTTGACGACCGCGGCTATGTGACCGCGGTTGACCGCATCGGGCTTGATCAGGCGCGCGATATCAATCCGGTTGACGACAAGACTCCGACCCGCGGGCGCGAACTCGGGTTCTGGGAACAGGTGTTCGGCAACATCGGCCGTTTCGGAGGATCAAGCGCCCCGGCTGCCCCGGGGCCGTAATCGGGCACGTCAGGGTCAATCCTGCCCCAGTCACAAGCGGCCCCTCCCGAAGGAGGGGCCGCTGTAGTATCCGGCTCTGAAAGGTCAGATCAGACCGCCCCGTGAGCCAGTGCGGCCAGCAGCAGAAGCGCTACGATATTGGTGATCTTGATCATCGGGTTCACTGCCGGGCCCGCCGTATCCTTGTAAGGATCGCCCACCGTATCACCGGTGACCGCGGCCTTGTGAGCCTCGGACCCCTTGCCGCCGAAATTGCCGTCCTCAATGTACTTCTTGGCGTTGTCCCAGGCCCCACCACCGGCGGTCATGGAAATCGCCACGAAGAGACCGGTCACGATCACGCCCAGCAACATCGCACCCACCGACGAGAGCGCTGCCGACTTGCCGGCAATCACATTGATCACCGCAAACAGCACGATCGGAGAGAGCACCGGAAGCAGGGAGGGCACAACCATTTCCTTGATCGCAGACTTGGTCAGCAGGTCCACCGCACGGGAATAGTCAGGCTTGGCGGTGCCTTCCATGATTCCCGGGATTTCCTTGAACTGGCGGCGCACTTCCTCGACCACCGAACCGCCGGCCCGCCCCACAGCCATCATGCCCATGGACCCGAACAGATAGGGAAGCAGACCACCCAGCAACAGGCCGATCACCACGAACGGATTTGACAGGCTGAAATTCACGTCCACGCCGGCAAAGTAGGTGTAGGTGTCCGCGTTGACAGCGAAATGCTCCAAATCCGAGGTATAGGCCGCAAACAGCACCAGAGCCCCAAGACCGGCCGACCCAATGGCATACCCCTTGGTCACCGCCTTGGTGGTGTTGCCAACCGCATCCAGCGCATCAGTAATCTTGCGGACCTCGGGCTCCAGCTCGGCCATTTCGGCAATGCCGCCGGCGTTGTCGGTCACCGGGCCGTAGGCGTCGAGCGCCACGACCATCCCGGCGAGCGCGAGCATGGTGGTCACCGCAATGGCGATCCCGAACAGACCGGCTGTCAGATAGGTGATGATGATACCCGCAACGATCACCAGCGCCGGCAGGGCGGTTGCCTCCATGGACACCGCAAGCCCCTGAATGACGTTCGTGGCGTGCCCCGTGGTCGATGCCGATGCAACGCTTTTGACCGGGCGGTAGTCGGTCCCGGTATAATATTCCGTGATCCAGATGATCAGCCCGGTCACCACCAGCCCGACGATGCCGCAGTAATACAGCTCGCGCGCACTGAATACCGATCCGCCGTTGGTGAAGGTGGTCTCCATGCCGCCCAGCACCAGGTCGGTTACCGGCCACAATGCGATCAGCGAAAGAATCGCTGTCGCCAGGAAGCCCTTGTACAGCGCGCCCATGATATTCTGGCTTTTGCCAAGGCGGACGAAGAAGGTGCCGATAATCGAGGTTACAATGCAGGTACCGCCAATTGCCAGGGGATAAATCATCAGCGACGACATGGCCGCGCTGCCGGCGAAGAAAATGCTGGCCAGCACCATGGTTGCGACCACCGTCACCGCATAGGTCTCGAAG
>RFJA01000239.1 GCA_003695065.1 Alphaproteobacteria bacterium | reverse complement strand
TCCCTTACCCTTCGATTTTGGAGAAATCCGCCACCGCACCAAGCGCCGCGCCGAACTGACTCAACAAGAGCAATCGGTTTCGCCGCAGCGCAGCATCGTCGCAATTGACGGTCACATTGTCAAAGAAAGCGTCGATGGGCGCGCGCAGCGTCGCCATCGCCGCCATCGCACCTTCAAAATCTTCCGCTGCCGCCCTGGCGCGGGCCTCTTCTCCCGCCATCCTCAATTGAACGTAAAGCGCCTTTTCGTCGGCCTCTCTCAAAAGGTCGGGGTTTGCCTCGCCCCGATAGCGGACCCCGTCCTTCTTCTCTTCAATGCGCACGATATTGGTGGCACGCCGATAGGCAGCCAGCAGATTTTCGCCGTCCTCGGTGGCCAGAAACTTCGACAACGCGTCGACACGGGCCAGCAAGCGCACCAGATCGTCCTCACCACCAAGCGAAAAGACCGCGTCAATGAGATCGTGGCGGACCCCCTTCTCCCGTTGCTGAACCTTCAGCCGGTCTGCAAAGAAATCAAGCAGAAGACCTGCAGCACCGTATTTGTGCTCCAGCACGCGCCGGTTGTCTTCCGGTTCTTCGTGAGCCCAGAAATCCGGAATATTGACGCCGGTCTCCCGCGCCGGTTGCAACATGATCTGCGTCGCGTGGCGCAGAATCGGGATCAGCGGCAACCGCAGGCCATTGTCCACAATCAGCCGTATGACGCCCAATGCGGCGCGGCGCAGCGCGTAAGGGTCTTTCGATCCCGTGGGCCGCTCGTCAATGCCGAAGAATCCCACCAGCGTGTCGATCTTGTCGGCAAGTGCCACGGCGACGCTGACCGGTGCAGCGGGGCAGCGGTCGTTGGGACCGAGTGGTTTGTAGTGGTCTGCAATGGCGTCGGCGACCTCCTCCGGCTCCCCCTGTTGGAGTGCATAGTAGCGACCCATCACGCCCTGGACCTCGGGAAATTCGCCAACCATGCCCGACACAAGATCCGCCTTGGCCAGCCTTGCAGCGCGTACCACCTGATCCGGGTCGGCCCCCACTCGCGGCGCCAGATGCGCAGCCAGTTTCTCGATCCGGCGCACCTTGTCCCCAAGCGAGCCGAGCTTCTCATGGAAGACGATACCGTCCAGTGCGGGCACTCGGTCTTCCAGCGGGACTTTCCGGTCATGATCCCAGAAGAACTTGGCATCCGACAGCCGCGCGGCGAGCACCCGCTCGTTGCCTTCCACGATCGCCTTGCCGTTGTCAGGCGTTTCCATGTTGGCGACCACGATGAAGCGCGGCGCGAGTTTTCCGCTTTCGGGGTCCCGCAGTGAAAAGTACTTCTGGTTGCCGCGCATGGTGGCGGTCAGCACCTCCTCCGGCACATCCAGAAAAGCTTCGTCGAACCGCCCCATCAACGGTACAGGCCATTCCACAAGGCCAACAACTTCTTCCAGAAGCGCTTTATCTTCAATGAGTTCTAGGCTTTCACTCTTGCAACGCTTTAATGAATTGTCTTCGATCCGGCGCATGCGCTCAGCCCGGTCGAGGATGACATAGGCCGCCTCCAGCTTCGCCTTGTAATCATCGAAATCGGTGACCGTAAAAGGGTCTGGCGCCAGGAAACGATGGCCCTGCGTCCGGTTGGACGCCACATATCCGTCGATCTCCGCCGGCACCACCTTGCCATCAAACAGGCACAAGATGCGCTGCAAGGGGCGCACCCAGGTGAGCGACCTGTTACCCCAGCGTTGTGACTTGGGCCAAGGCATATTGGTGATGACATCCGGCACCTTCTCCGCCAGAACGTCAGCCGTTGCGCTGCCTTTTTTCTCGATCACCGCATAGAGAAAAACCCCCTTTTTCTCCTCCCGCTCCTCCACCTGGTCACGGGTGAGCCCGACCGATTTCAGAAATCCCTCGATCGCTTTCTCGGGCGCGTCTGCGCGCGGTCCCCGGCGTTCCTCGCGCACATCGGGCTGGGCCGTGGGCAACCCATCGACGACCAGGGTGAGCCGGCGGGGCGTGGAATGGGCTTCCACCCGCTCCCAGGTCAGCCCCGCTTCTCTCAGGCGGGTGGTGACAAGACTTTTCAGGTCTTCGGCTGCGCCCACCTGCATGCGGGCCGGAATTTCTTCGGAAAACAGCTCAAGCAGCAGCTCAGCCATCCGCCGTCTCCTTCTCCAGCCAAGCCTCGCAACAGCCCTTGGCAAGTGCGCGGACCCGTCCAATATAGGCAGCACGTTCGGTGACCGAAATCACCCCCCGGGCATCCAGCAGATTGAAGGTGTGGCTTGCCTTCATGCACTGGTCATAGGCAGGCAGCGGCAGCTTCGCGGCCAGCAACGCCTGGCATTCCTTTTCCGCATCGCGAAAATGCTGAAACAGAAGTTCAGTGTCGGCATGTACAAAATTGTAGGCGGAAAACTGGCGCTCGTTCTCCAGATAAACATGGCCGTAGGTGACACCCTTGCCATTCCAGTCGAGATCATAGACGTTGTCGACGCCCTGCACATACATGGCGAGGCGTTCGAGCCCGTAGGTGATCTCGCCAGACACCGGACGGCAGTCGATCCCACCCACCTGCTGGAAGTAGGTGAACTGGGTCACCTCCATGCCGTCGCACCACACTTCCCAGCCCAGCCCCCAAGCCCCCAGGGTCGGGCTTTCCCAGTCATCTTCCACAAACCGGATGTCATGGTCGCGCGCGTGAATGCCCAGAACCTCCAGGCTTTGCAGGTACAAATCCTGAATATTGTCCGGGGACGGCTTCAAGATGACCTGAAACTGGTAGTAGTGCTGCAATCGATTGGGATTCTCGCCATAACGCCCGTCGGTCGGCCTCCGGCACGGCTGGACATAGGCCGCATTCCAGGGTTTGGGGCCAAGCGCCCTGAGCGTCGTCGCCGGGTGAAAGGTCCCGGCGCCGACCTCGGTATCATAGGGTTGCAGAATTACGCAGCCTTGGTCGGCCCAGAATCTCTGCAGGGTCAAAATCAGATCCTGGAATGACGGCGCATTTTTTGCCTTGGTCGAACCCATGGACCTGACGTCACCCCCTCGTCGAATCGGCTACGTTCCGGTTATCGAAAACCGGGTGGAATTTCGGGCGCGAAAGTACCGGGCCGCTTGGCCAAGGTCAAGCAGCGATCCATTGGGTCCTGACCGATCTTCTCAGAGCCCGAAACGGCTCCAGCTCAGGCGTTGTTCAAGCGCTTCCACCGCTTCCTCCGCCAGTCGGGATCGGACGTCAAGGCCGAGCTTGTCCTTGAGCCACCCCCCGCCCCGGCTTATCAGTTTGAATTTGGTCTTGTCGCCGAAGCGTTCCTTGAGTGTCGATCTGAGCTCACCGAGACCATCGGCAAGGCCAAGGTCCACCGCTTCGGTTCCAGTCCACACATCGCCGGAAAACAGTTTCCTTTTGGTCCCTTTCAGTCGGTCACCGCGTGCTTGCGTAACCATGTCCTGAAAATACTGGTGAATGTCCTTTTGCAAGGCGGCAAGACGTTTGACATCGGCTTCCTTTTCCGGAGAGAACGGGTCGAGCATGGCCTTCTTCTCCCCGGCTGTGTAAAGGCGGCGCTCAACCCCGAGTTTTTCAAGCGCCCCGACAAAACCGAAACCGGCATAGACAACGCCGATACTGCCCACAATGGACGCCGGATGGACAAAAATCTCGTCAGCCGCAAGCGCCAGCATGTAGCCTCCGGAAGCAGCCACATCCTCGCAAAAGGCATAAACCGGCACCTTTTTTTCCGCTGCCAGATCGCGAATCCGTCTGGCGATCAACGCCGCCTGAACCGGTGAACCGCCGGGGGAATTGATGGCCAGCGCCACCGCCTTGACCCCCGGTAGCGAAAAGGCCTGCTCCAGCGACGGCTCCACAAGTGCCAGGTTGATTCCCCGCCCGAATTTGGCCTGCGGGGTAATTGCACCGGTCAGCGGCACAACGGCCACCAGGGCCGGCGGATTCTGGAAGTAGTCGAAGGGCAGAAATGACAGGCGGTGACGAAACATAATAATTCCCTTGTGTCAGGGACCCGAGTGAAGGCCCTGTTCCTAGATAGGCAAGGCGGCGCCCCCACGCAAGATCGCCTCGGCCGCTTCGCTGTAAGCGCCGGTCGCATCATGCAAAACGAGACCGGGATGCAGGGTCAGTGCCCCCCGGCTCCCCTTGCGCGCGGTGACAATCACCAGCTTGGCCGCCTGACCCTGGCGCGGCCACAGGGGATAGACAAGAATATCACCGGCCCGGCCTTGGAGCGTGGCGAGCAGGGAGGCCAACCGCTCGGCCCGGAAAATGACGCAGAGGGAGCCTCGCGGCTTCACCAGCCTGAGACAACACCGCACCCAACCGGCCAGGTCGAGGGCGCCTTCGGTTCGTCCCGTGGCCCGTTCTTTCTTGGGCGACGCCATGGACCGGTCCGCTGCGAAATAGGGCGGGTTGGAGACCACCATGTCGTAGCTGTTGGGAGCAATGGCGTCCGGCGGCTGCGCGAGATCGCCTTCAAGGATCCGCACCCGCTGTTCCATCCCGTTGAGTTTTACATTCTCGCGCGCCAGAGCCGCCAGATCAGGCTGGATTTCGAGGCCGTCCACGTCGAGATCAGGCTGGCGACGCGCGAGGCACAGCGCAACCACGCCGACACCGGTACCCACGTCGAGCACCTTCATGCCCACGCTCGCCCTTACCGCCGCCGCCAGAAGCACCCCGTCGGCGCCGCCCCTGAGACCGCGCACCGGCTGGCGCAGGCGCAATGCGCCGCCCAAAAAATCGTCTGTGGTCAATCCGTCGGAGGTCATGGCGAAAGCCTCGCTCACCAACTCTTGACGTCGATGAGTTCGCCACCGAGCCCCGCATCGCGAATCACCCGCCGCGCCCGGGCTTCATCATCCTCGATCACCATGATACGTTGCGGCAGCGCGCCGACGCTGCCTTCGACCACACTGGCGTTAAAGTCAAACAGAAAGGTCTCGATTCCCGCCTCCGCCAGAAGCGACCGGATGCGGTGCACGAGAACAGAGTCGGTGGATCGAACAATTTCTCTCACAAAACCTCCGCCGAGAGTTACAATTTTTTGAAGCGTTCAGTCCTTGACCACGTTATAAGCGGGTTCCTATGCTTTTTGTAATGTTTGCATCTGCAATCGACAGAAACAATTCAGGAATCCCGACGTGGGCCTTGTCGTAAAATTTGGTGAAGACAAGAAAGGCGCGAGAAGAAAGTCCGGCGGCGACGCGCTGGCCAGCTTGCTGGCTCTGGTGGAGGAAGACCTCGGCCGGGTCAACGAATCGATTCTGCGGCGTATGGAAAGTCCGGTGGCCCTGATCCCCCAGCTTGCAGGTCATCTGATCGCGTCCGGCGGCAAGCGGCTGCGGCCCATGCTGACCCTGGCCGCCGCCAAACTGTGTGGCTATGATGGCGAACGCCATATCCAGCTTGCCGCCTGCGTCGAGTTCATCCATACCGCAACATTGCTTCACGACGATGTGGTGGACGACAGCGACTTGCGCCGCGGTGTAGATACCGCCAACGCGATCTGGGGCAACAAGCCGAGTGTGCTGGTCGGCGACTTTCTGTTCAGCCGCGCGTTCGAGTTGATGGTTGAAGACGGTTCGCTCGACGTACTTTCCATTCTGTCGCGCGCCTCCTCCGTGATCGCCGAGGGCGAAGTTCTGCAACTCACGACGGCGAACGATACTGACACCACCGAGGACCAGTATCTTGAGGTCGTCAGTGCCAAAACGGCTGCCCTGTTTGCAGCGGCCTGCCAGATTGGCGCCGTTGTCGCGGGACGCCCGCATGCCGAGGAAAAGGCGCTGGAAAGTTACGGCAAGAATCTTGGAATCGCCTTCCAGCTCATTGATGACGTGCTTGATTACTCCGCCAAACAGGCAACCCTGGGCAAGGCCGTAGGAGACGATTTCCGCGACGGCAAAATCACGCTGCCCATCGTCCTTGCCTTTCGCCGCGGTAACGACCAGGAACGGGCGTTCTGGCGCCGGACCCTGGAACAGGTCAACCAGACCGATGGCGACCTCAAGGAAGCACTACGCCTTCTGCACAAGCACGACGCACTTGAGGATACCGTGGCCCGCGCCCGCCACTATGGCGCCATGGCACGGGACGCTCTGGCCCTGTTTCCCAGCAACGCCATCAAGGACGCCCTGATCGGGATCGTGGATTTCTGTATTGAACGTGCCTACTAACAGCGCTATAAGGGCGGCGTTCACGGGCCGGCAAATCCGGAACCGGCTTACAATCTATCGCTTTGGCGCAGTGTCGGGGAGTAGCGCAGCCTGGTAGCGCACCTCGTTCGGGACGAGGGGGTCGCTGGTTCGAATCCAGTCTCCCCGACCAGCCGCATTTGGTCCCTCCGCGAAATCGCCGACGAATCCAGGCTGCACAATGATCTCGCATGCGATTGTGCCGTGCCCGGTTTGCCCGACCGGAGCGATAAGCTGGTCCGCAAACTGCGATCTCGATGCAAGATTCGGTCTCGTCGCAACTCTTTCATGCACGTTTAAACACGCGCACCAGATGTCAGATCGTCGATAAATTTTACAGTTCCTCACCCCTTCCCGGTTGTCACGTCTTATAACTGTCTGAATTAAAACAAAATCCGCTTATGGCATGATTCCTGCTTCTATAACGGGCAGTAGTCTAGGCTACGAAATCCGGTGTGATCGCCGATACTTTAGCGGTCCGAGTTTGGTTCAGGAGAGAGCAAGATGAACAGGAAATGGTTTGGCGCGAAAACGCTATTATCGGCAGTGGCAATCGCCGGCGCCAGCATGATGGCGTCCGCTGCCCATGCAGCGCCCATCACCCAATGGGAATATGTGGTGACCACCACATGGATTGGTTCCACTTTCACGGCCGGGTCAGGGTCTCAAACGACGAATGACACCCAGCTGAGCTGGGGTGAAACGGGCGGGACGGAACCCTGGGACGGTGGTACCGATCGGAGCGGCCTTGAGATTGAGGATGTAACGCCTCCGGCAGGCACAGTGTTTACGAATGGCCCTGTGGCTCCCACCAGCGTTATCACCCACTACAACAACATCATCAGTGGCGCGTTCGCAACCCTCGACACGGCCACGCTGCGTACCGAACTGACGCTGACGGCGATTTCCCCGCCGCCGGCCGGTGACCCGTTGGCCTTGCAGGAAGCCCTTCAGTTCGACATCGATTTCATCGAAACGACGAACTCGGCACCCTGTGGCTTCGATTCAGACAGTATCTGTGATGATATCTTCGTCATCGCTCTCGGGTCGTTGGTGAATTCCTTCGAATTTGAAGGGGTTACCTACAATGTGGCGATCGTGACCACCTCGGGGAATATCAACCCCTTGCCTGCTGCCACCTGTGCGGCGGCCGGTGTTGGTCCGGGTTGCATCGGCTTTACAACGCCCGAAGGGGAAAACACGCCAGTTGAGTTCGGCATTCTGATCACCAGTGTTCCGAGCCCGGCAGCCCTTTCCCTGCTTGGCATGGGCCTTGTGGGTCTGGCGTTTGCGCGTCGCCGCAAAGCTGCGGCCTGACGTGCCACAAGAATCGCAGCGGGAGCGACCATTTCCATCTGGGAATTGGAATCGACCATAGCGCTCTCTCGATTAAGAAGGCAAGGAAGGGACCCTTCCTTGCCTTCTTTTTTTATGACTCGCCGAAATCGCTAGCCCCCTCGGGACCAGTGCGATCACTCATCCCCTCATCACATGATCTGAACCCGAATCAGGATTGCCCCCGATTCCACACCGGATCGCGTTTGTCGAGAAACGCCTGAATGCCTTCCTGTGCATCATGGGCTTTCAGGTTTTGCGCCATAACCGCTGACGTGAAACGATAGGCGTCTTCCTCCGACAACTCGCTTTGACGGTAAAACGCCGCCTTGCCCAGCGCCAAGGTAGGCGACGATTTGGCGGCCAGGTTGCGAGCCAGCGCATTCACCGCCACATCCAGTTTCTCGTCGTCCACCACCTGGCTCACCAGGCCATATTGCAACGCCTCGTCCGCATTGATCGGCTCCCCCGTCAACAGCATGTGCATCGCCAGCTTTGCTGGAACATTGCGTGACAAGGCCACCATGGGTGTTGAACAAAACAGACCGATATTGACTCCCGGTGTTGCAAACCGGGCCGATCGCCCGGCCACCGCCAGGTCGCAGCTGGCCACCAGCTGGCACCCTGCCGCTGTCGCCATAGCGTGAACCCGGGCAATGACCGGTTGGGGCATGCGGCGCAGGGTCAACATGATTCGGCTGCAGGATTCGAAAAGCGGCTGGTAGGCCGCTTCATCAAGACACAACATTTCCTTCAGATCGTGACCGGCGCAGAAGGCCTTGCCGTTTCCGGCAAGGAGCACCACACGGGCCGACCGATCTTCGGCGATCCGGTCCAGTTCCGCCTGCAGGGCGGTCATCAGGTCAAGCGAGAGGCTGTTTCGGGCGTCCGGCCGGTTCAGCGTGATCCGGACCACACCCTCTTTTTTCTCCACAAGAACCAGCGCGTTTTTCGGTGTCATCTGTTGCTCCCGCTTGAGTAGGACCATGGGACGGGGTTTGCACATCGTCCCTCGGGCCAGTATCGGGGCAACCGTCCGAAATTGGAAGGGATCAGTCCCGCGAGGATATCCGGCGTTTCGTGCGCTGCAGCTTGTTAGCGTCGACCTTCCGGCGCCGGTCCGGACCAAAGGGCTGTTCGAACGCCCGCATTGACGCTTGTTCGGGTACCGCGACGAGAAATTTTGTCATGGTGACAGCCGGGGCCGGCTCGCCCGCGAAAACAGTGGTGCCCGCGTCGCGCTCCTGGGTGACCATGACTCAAGGTTCATCACACCGTATCCATCAGACCGCGCATTCAGTCTCCTGGCGGGCGGTAGATCATACCGTTCCTGTGAAAAACCGGATTCAAATTACCCCGAAAGGGGTTGTCTGCGACCGATGTGACAAATTGCGAGAAATCCTCCGTGTAGAGACAAAGAGATTCAGCGCATCTGGAAAGATAGCGATAGTAGGCAATCTGCGCCTGAATGTTTCCCTGATAAAAAGCATCGAGAACCTCTACAAAGTCATCGGATCCGACCGGGGGAAAAAACATTTTCTTGATAACCCGGGCGCGGTCCTGCTTGCTGCTGACTGATTCAAGAAGCCGAAATTCACTGCCTTCCTCTGTGTAATGGGGCTTGATCGCAACATTGAACACCAGTTCGCGCGGTATTCTCAGAAAGGCGATTTTTTGAGCGCTGTTGACGATGTCGAACAACACATCGCCATAGGTTTGATTGAACTCCACGGCCGACCGGAGGGAATAAACATGTCTCGTCGTAGAAAGATAAGGGCTGTTTCGCGGGTTGATCGTGACATAGCCATGATCATCCCGACGAATGCGGACATCCTTGCCCATGCCATCGAGATGAAGGATCACTGTTTCCGCAAGGCTTTGGGGATTGGATAACCACTCAGTCAGCCGCCGCGCGTAGTCGAGCTGATCCAGAGAACCGACCAGGGTCGGAACAAGATCCTGTTCAGTGTTGATGAAACGGGCCAGATATATTTCCTTGCTCGAGACATCTGTCGGCGCCATACTGCGGAGCATTTCGATGTGGGCGGCCCTGATTTTCCGGAACGGAAAAACCGGGCGCCTGTTTTCCGTGCAATACATTCTGACGATCGGAACAATCGTCGGAATCGATTCGCGCCTGTCAAATCGCCTGGTTCTGGAATAAAGACTGTAACGACTGAATTTATGTAAGATCCGGCTCTGGTGCAGCATCCGGCGTGCTCCTCGCTCGCCCTTCATCGCGGGGGTGTCATCTCGGGGTAGTTCGTTTCAGGACGCGCGCAGGCCCGAATCCGTGAATATCTGTCCGATAACTTCACGGCTGCCCAATCCCGACACCGGCACGCCAATCCCGCGCCGCCACCGATCAGGGCAGCGACACAATCCTGTCGGGCGAGGATCGGGGCAACAGCCGAAAATCGAAGGGATCAGCCCTGCGCGGTCGTCTGATCACTCTTGCGGCGCGGCTTGTTGACGTTGACCCTGCGTCGCCGCCGGTCAGGACCGAAGTACTGTTCCGACTCAACGAATGGCCTCTGCTTTTCCAGGGCTGAAACCAGAATTTTGGTCATGGTGGCGACCGAGACCGGCTTCGCGACGAATTCGGTTGATCCCGCATCGCGCGCCTGGGTGACCTTGGTTACGCTGGCGTCGCTCGCTGTCATGATCACCGGAAGTTTGGGGTCGCAAGGCCCCTTCGGATTGCGAATAAAACGGAGTATATTCAAACCTGCATCCGATTTACCCGAGCAGTCACAGAGCACCGCGTCCAACTGGCTCAGCTTCATCAGGTCGATTGCCTCGGATTCCTCCGTCGCATGAATAACCGATTTTACCCCACTTTGATGCAGAACAGTCTGCAGGATTCGCGCTGAATGCGGATTAGGATCGAACAGGAGAACGGTATAGGGTTTGCTGAGGGTCATGACACGTTACCGATCGAAATTCGCACCTGTGTCGCGATATCGATCGTATGGGTCAATCTTTAACAAGACCTTAAGTTGACTGGTGCGGGCGCGCGCACCGGCAAAGCAGAGCAACCTCGTGACGGCGCGTCATCAACTCTTCGCGGTGCGTTCCATCCAACGATCACGACAATCGTCGAACAACGTCATATGTGCGCCAACTTTTAATTAATTTGCAAACAATGGCCGATAGATTGGAACCACTGATTCAATCGGGATTCAACTCAACCTGGATAAAAACGATGTTCCGGAAACGCCATAACGATTTCGATCGGTCTCGAAACGACTTTTTCGGGGATTATGAGATTGCTCTGGGTTATGAGGCTGCTGCCTCGGCCACGGACGCAGCCCCAACTCCGCCGCGCCGGACCTACCTGCCCACCTCGGAGCAGGCGATTCTCGACGCAGCCCGCTCCGTCGTGTGACTCCTACCCGCTGAACCGGTTGCTTCTGGGGAACCCGCTGGGCGGCAGGCGTCCCGCATTCCCCCGATTGCCTTCCCAGGCCGTCAGGTCCATTTCGGTACGCTGGCGCTCGCCAATCCGCCAGCTCAGGCCATCGGCCCGATTGAACACCTTGACATCGCTGACCCCGCCCTGTTTGTAGC
>RFJA01000238.1 GCA_003695065.1 Alphaproteobacteria bacterium | reverse complement strand
ATGAATCCGGCCTTGATGGGATTGTTGCGCAAGGTGATGCCGAGCTACTTCATTCTCAACCAATCCAACGGCCTCATCAACAACGCCAAGCAGGAATACAGTCAGGCCCGATATCATCGCGATCTCCCTTATCAACACTTTACGAGCGACCGGCCCCTGGCGGTGAACGCACTCTTTTGCGTGGATGAATTCACGCAGGAAAACGGAGGCACGCGGGTGGTGCCCGGTAGTCATTTGCAGGTGGCCTTTCCGAGCGACCGTTACGTTCAGCAACACGAAGAAGTCATTGAGGCTCCCCGCGGTTCCTTCCTCGTGCTCGACGCTATGACCTACCATTCCGGCGGGGCGAATCGTTCCGACCGGGCGCGGCGCGCCATCAATCACGTGTTCACGATTCCGATGATGCGGCAACAGATATCGATCGCGCGGGAATTGGCCGACTTTGAGCTGACGGCCGAAGAGCGGCAGCTCTTTGGCTTTGGCCTTGAGGAGCCCTTGTCGGTCGAGGATTTCCTGGAGGCCCGCATCCGGAAGACCAAGTCAGCGAGCATGTAGTGCCGTCAACGGCGCGCTCTTCAACGACATTCAAAGCAGTGATTCCCTTCAATCGACAACTCAGCATTCCTGACAACCTTGAACTGGTCACCAAAGCGATCAAAAGCGGTCGCAGTGCTGGCGATGGTCCTTACACCGCAAAATGTGAAGAGTTGCTGAGCTCGCTCCTGAATGTGCCCCGCGTCCTGATGACGACTTCGTGCACGCATGCATTGGAGATGGCGGGGCTGTTGCTCGACCTGCGACCTGGCGACGAGGTTATTGTACCCTCGTTCACCTTTGTATCGACTGCCAATGCGTTCGCCCTACGTGGTGTCAAAGTGGTGTTTTGTGATGTTCGGAAGGACACTCTCAATCTGGACGAGACGCATCTGTCTGAATTGATCACGCCAGCCACCAAAGCGGTTGTGCCCGTGCACTACGCCGGGGTCGGTTGTGAAATGGATGCCATCAATGAACTGGCCGCGCAGCATGGCGTGACGATGATCGAGGACAACGCTCACGGTCTATTCGGACGGTATCAGGGAAAAAACCTGGGAACTTTTGGTGCGTTAGCAACCCAGAGTTTTCACGAAACCAAAAACTTCTCCTGCGGTGAAGGCGGGGCTTTGTTGATCAATGATGAGTCCTTGGTGGAGCGCGCGGAGATCATCCGAGAAAAGGGCACGAACCGCAGCCGCTTCTTTCGTGGTCAGGTCGATAAATACACCTGGGTCGACATCGGTTCGAGTTATGTGATGTCCGACATTCTGGCGGCGTTGCTCTACGGTCAGTTATTGGAACGCGACCGGGTGCAGGCCCGTCGCCGCGCCATATGGGAACGCTATTACCGGGAGCTGCGAGACTGGGCGGGAGCAAATGACGTGCGGCTACCATACATTCCGGAGCACTGTGAACAGGCCTATCACATGTTCTATCTGGTGATGCCGGATTTGCCCACGCGGACCCGGTTCATTGAGCACATGCTTTCCAATGGCGTGGCCGCGGTATTCCACTACCTGCCGCTGCATCTGTCGGAGTACGGACGTCGTTGGGGCGCCAAGGTGGGCGACTGTCCCGTAACTGAAGATTTGAGTGATCGGCTCGTCAGGTTGCCTCTGTTCTACAATTTAGCCGAGGAGGAAAGAGATAAAATCGTTGCCGCGGCGCATGATTTTGACTTCTGAGCGCTCCCCACTGATATGCATCGAGATTTCCGATTCGTCCTTCCGTTCCTGATCTGGTCGGCTTTGCTGGCCATCGGCATCGATCGTTGCAAAACGTCTTGGTTTGACGAAGACGTTTACGCTTCGAAGGCAGTGTATTGGCACGAGGAAAGGATGCCAGCAGAGACGGCTTATTATCAGTTCATGGAGTACAGTTCTCCCTACTTTATCACTCATCCTATTTTGCTAGGCACATGGTACGACCTTTTTGGGGTCGGCCTCCTTCAGACCCGCCTCTTCAATCTGTTTGTTGCCGCTTTGATCATGTGGCTTTTCTGGAACACGATCCGGTCGCTCGGCTTTGCCCGTCACTATGCCTACGTGGGTGCTTTGCTCGTCGGTCTCAATGTGGCGGTGGTGTGGCAAGTGCGAAGTGGGCGGCCAGATTTGCTGGCGGTACTGATGGTGTCGTTGTCCGTTTATTCGTTGTGCCGGCTTACTTTGCCGGAAAGGTATGCGGCTAAATCGGTGGTTGGATGGTCCGGATTGTTTATTTTCGCCTGTGCGTTGGCCGTGCTTTGCCATGCCTATGCCGTTCCGGCGATAGCGCTGTTGTTGACCGTTTACGTTGCTTCTCTTCGTGGGCGAGGCTCGTTGGCGAAGCGTTCTTTGATCGGGGCCGTGCTTGCCACCGCGATTGTATTGCTTGGCTACGCTTTCTATGGCTACCTGAACTGGGATCGGTTCGTAGCCGCCTGGTCCGCGCATACCAGGTTTGTCAACGAAGTGAGTGACACCCGGACGTCTCTGACCGCGGATCTGGCGGCGGAATTCAAGCGCGTTATGCGAGGGTCGTTGATTCAGGTGTTTCAATGGATGGTAATTGTGTTGGGCTCCTATTATGGTGCTTGGCGACGCCGGGACGTCGCGTTTCGTTATCGAACCGGGGCAATGTGGGGCATCGCTTGCGTGTGGTTCCTCGGCTACTGTTTGACATTGTTTTGGTGGGTGCCCAAAGGGACTTGGTATCAGATGGTTTACGTGGCTGTCCCAGTGAGTTGTCTTGCTGTGTTTGGCTTGAAGAGCCTCGTGGATCGATTTCCAAACAGGAAAAAGTTCGTCTTTGGATTTGGCACAGTTCTGTTGCTGGGAGAAGGCGTGGTGTTTGCCTCGCTTTATCCGATCGCCGCTGTGTGTCAGTGGGAGTCCCGCTCGCACTCGGCACTGACGCAGCAATTGTCCGAGTACGTCAAGCCGGGGGACCGGGTTGCGGTTGATTTCGGCGCGT
>RFJA01000237.1 GCA_003695065.1 Alphaproteobacteria bacterium | reverse complement strand
GACCAGAGAAAACAGCCAACCGCCCGCCACCAGCCCGAGATCAAGTTCATCGCGCAGCACGGGCATCGCCGCCGACAGCTTGTAGATATGAGCTGCCGCCAGAGCGCCGGTGCCGGTCAGCAACAGCACCACCGGCCAACGCGTAACGGGACCATCACCGCTGTTCACGGGTCGAGATCCCGCTCGGCGATGGCGATCGCGTCAAGAATCTCGGCCTCGTTACCGAGGCGTGCGGCCAGTGTCAGGGCCAGCTTGGCCAGAAAGACCGCCTCGTGCTCCCTGCCCGAACGGTCCAACGCCTCGGCCAGGGCGTCGTAGATCCGCTCCAGCGCCGCATCATCAAGACTGGACTCAAGCATGACCCACCTCCGCATTGCCGATTTTCAGCCGTGCCAGCGCCGCTTCAAGCGCCTCGACGCTGACGCCGGCGTGCCATCGCGCCGCAATATGGCCGTCCGGGCGGACCAGATAGGCCGTCCCCTGCCGTGCGCCGTAAACCGCCGCAATGCGCCCGGCCGGATCGGCCACATCCTCGCCAACCACCACGACGGTGCCGGGTTCGGGCAGCCGCGCGATGCGCTCGCGCACTTGCCCGCCCGGTGGACCGAAACTGATGAGTGTAAAGCCCGCCCCAAGATGATCGAGCAGATAGCGCCCGCCCCCAAGGTGCAGGTTCACTGGCAGGTCGCCCGGAATCGGTCCGGCAGCGAAAGCCGGGTCATCGGGGCTCGTGAGCGGCCCGTCCTGATAGGTATAGGGTACCGACTGGCGCGGATTGATAAGCGGGCGCGCGAAAGTCTCGGTCAGCGACAACGACAGCACAGCGTCACGCATCAGGTCGTAGCCGCGGCTGGGCGGGGTCATGAATTTGGTGCTCTTGATGGCGTTCTCGAAGACGTCGAGGGTGGCGGCCCGGCGCTCGTCATTGTAGCTCCCAAGCAGCTCGGGCGCGGCCCAGCCGTTGACCAGCCAGGCCAGTTTCCAGCCCAGATTGTTGGCGTCGGCAAGCCCCGAATTGAGCCCCCGTACCCCGAAAATGGGAACCAGGTGGGCGGCGTCGCCGGCAAAGATCACCCGGCCATGGACGTAATTGTCGAGGCACAGGGCATGAGCCTTGTACAGGCTGAACCAGTCGAGTTTCCAATCCGCCGTTTCGCCGATCATTTCCAGTTGGGCCTGGATCCGCTCGCGGATACGCCTCTCCTGCAGTTCCTCCGCCTCGTCCGCATCGTCGAGAAGCTGGTAGTCGATCCGCCAGATGTCATCCGGCTGGCGATGCATGATCACCGTGGAACCGGGGTTCGACGGCGGATCGAACCAGACCCGTCGCTCGGTCGGATAATCATGCTTGATCAGAATGTCGGCGATCACATATCGCCCCTCATAGGACGTGCCATTGAGCTTCAGCCCAAGCGCCCGACGCACCGCACTGCGCGCCCCGTCGGCGGCCACAAGCCAGTCGGTTGTGGTGCTGTATTCCCCGTCGGGCGTGTCCACCCTGAGCACCACATGATCACCGGCCGGGCGCACATCGCTCACCCGGCTTTGCCAGCGCATTTCGATCAGCGGTTCGGCCGCAACCCGGTCGAGAATGAACTGCTCCAGCCAGCACTGCTGGAGATTGACCATGGGATAGTACTTATCATCCCCCGAATGGGGCATTTCGAGATGGTAGACTGGCCGGTTGCGATAATAGGACGTCCCCCGGGTCCACGGCAGCGCCTTTTTTATGACCGCATCGGCCACGCCCACGCCTTCGAGGATTTCAAGACTGCGCCGGGAAAAACAAATGGCGCGGCTGCCTTCGGCCAATGTATCGGCGGCTTCGATGACCACGCTCGCGATACCGCGCCGGGCAAGCTCAAGGGCAACCACCATGCCCACAGGCCCGCCGCCTACCACCGCAACCTTGTGGTGGGACCGCTCGCCTCTCATCTCGGCAGGCGGTGTGAACGGAAAGACCGGATAGTCGAAGTAAAGCGACTGGTGGCGACCCCGCTTCAGGCCTTCGGTCATGGCTTGTGTCCCTGAAAAGCGAAAAGATTAGGGTCCGAACGCTAGGCTAGCGCAGAAACACCACCTGTTAAATGATTTCAGTCGCCGGCGCAACGTGACGATAGCGGCCACCCCAGAACAGGAGTGGCGGGCGGTCGGTGTGATCGAACGCTTCAACTTCCCCCACCAGAATCAGATGGTCGCCGCCCTCGTGCACCGCCGCGGTCCGGCACTGAAATCGGGCGCAGGTGCCGGGCAGGAGCGGGAAGCCGCGATCATTGCGCTGATAGTCAAGACCCGCGAAGCGATCCTTGACGGCCGAGGCAAAAAGTCGCGACAAAGGTTCCTGGTCGTCCGCCAGCACATGAACCACGAAGCCGTCACAGGCCTCGAAAGCCGGGCAGCAGGACGAGGCCTTGTCAAGGCTCCACAACACAAGCGGTGGCGTCAACGACAGAGACGAAAATGAATTGACGGTCAGGCCCACCGGCGCCCCGGCACCATCCACGGTCGTGACCACGGTCACACCGGTTGCAAAGCGACCAAAGGCATCGCGCAACGCCCGCTGGTCGATGGACGCAGGGGTCGCCTCCAGACTCATCAAAACTCTCCTCTGCAATCGTCACAATTTCGACAATTACATATGGCGTTTCTCGCCGACATGCAAATCATGGCGAACAGGCTTGGATTCCCGGCGCGGGACGGCTATGAGTGAACGGGTTTGCGCGCGCCTGCGCGCGGCGCGCTTGAGTAGACCGGTGGCAACAAGAATTCAAATCAGGGCTCGTGGGGTGAAGCGGTCCGGACTTTCGGCCAACCTTGGGGCCATCCTGACGGCCGGGCTGATGGTCGCGGTGTTGTCGTCCTGCGCCACCAAAACACCGCCAGCCTCGGAGCGCGGCGCACCGGCGCCAGGCGAGCCCGAAAGGAAAGCGGTGTCGAGGCAAGCCGAGCCCAATCCCGAACCCCGGAAACGCCCGGCGACTCGTCCCGAAACCCCGGACCAGTCAGCGGACTCCTTGATGGCGGCCATACCGTATGACCGGACACCCGAAGCTCTGGCCGAAAAGGAGGAAGCCGACCTTAGCCCGCTGATCGGGCTCGCGTTCGCCGACGTAAAGGCTTTGTTTGGCCCGGCAGACGCCATTCTGGATGCACCGCCTGGCAAGACCTGGCAATATCTGGACGGCGACTGCGGACTGGTGGTCAGTTTCTACCCGGACCTGGAAGCGCTGTCCTACCGCGTATTGTCCTATAAGATTGAAACCCGGAACAAAGAGGAGGGGACCGACAAAGATGTCCGGCGGACCTGTCACGACCGTTTCGCGAAACGCCTGCGTTCCCGGTCTTGATCCTCCCGCCGTAGGTGCTGGCGAGGATTTCACCGCGACCACCGGTGCCGCCATCATGGTGGTCGACGACGACGCGCTGTTTCGCGAATCGCTGTGCCTGAATCTGGTGGACGAAGGGTTTCGGGTGGTCGACTTCGACAATGGCCGGGACGCACTCGCCCATCTGCAATCCCACGCCGACGTGGGCGTTATCCTGCTGGACTGGAAAATGCCCGAAATGGACGGCCTTTCGGTCCTTCATAGACTGCGCGCCGATGGTCGCGACGTGCCGGTCATTTTCCTCACCGTGCTCAGCGACGAGATTTACGAGGAAGCCGCCCTTGAAGGCGGCGCCGTGGATTTCGTGGAAAAATCGCGCAGCTTCTCGATCGTGCTCAAGAGAATCCGCCTCATCTTCGAAGGCCTCAAGGGTATGACCTCGACCCCGACGATCCGGCCCCAGGTGGTGCGCATCGGCGCCCTGCAACTCTGGCCCGAAAGCAAACGAGCGGCATGGCATGGCGAAGCGGTGGAACTGACTGTGCGCGAGTTTGATATCGTGAAGCTGATGGCCGAGCGAGCCGGTCACGACGTCAGCTACCGGGAAATCTACGATACCGTGCACGGCAAGGGATTCGTTGCCGGCAATGGCCACGAAGGATTGCGCGGAACGGTGCGTACCATCATCAAGCGCATCCGCCAGAAGTTCCGGGCGGTGGACGACGACTTCGCCGCCATCGAGAATTTCCCGGGCTTCGGCTATCGCTGGCGTCGTGACGGCAAAGGCTAGGGCGGTGGCGCGAGGCCGGGTTATCGAAACAGCCGCCGCGGAACGGCCGGCGCCGGCCATCCGGCAACGTTTCGGCGGTCTGATGCGGGCCCGTGGCGGCTCCCTCACCGCACGCCTGATCTTTCTGCTGGTGGTTTTCGTCGCCGTCCCGCTGGTGCTGTATCGTCTGATGGAAGCGGCAGACGACGACAAGCGTGCGCTGTTGCTCAAGAATGTGCATGAGCGGGGTCGGCTGGTGCTCGAAATCCTGCGCCCCTCGATCGAGGAACAGGGTCTGAACGCGCTGCCCTCGCTGGCCGAAAAACTCCAGGGCCTTGCCGGTGGCGACACCACGCTCCGGCTGTTTTTCAAACCGAGCGGAGGCACCGACCCCAAAGGATTTTTCTATCTGGCTTCGGCACCGCAACTCAGCGCTCCGGAATTGGCGGCCGAGCGCGCCGAACTGAGCAGCCTTGGCGTATTCGATACCCTTGCCAGCAGCTGCAACCAGGGCAAAGCGCTGGTGACCCGGCATACCATGTCACGGGCCAGCGAAGAGGTGATCATCGCCGCCACACCACTCGTCACCGCAAGTGGCTGCTGGTCGCTGGTCACCGCTTTTTCGACCGCGGCCTACCGGGACTCGTCCATTGGGCGCCCCTATTGGGCAACGCCGGAAGTGCGGCTTGGTGCGGTGATCTATTTCGCCATGTTCCTGGTCACGCTGACGGTGTTCTGGGGGATCTGGCGGGCGCTGCGCCGGCTGACCCAGCGGTCGCGTCTGATCCGAGCGCGCGGACTGGAAGCGGGGCGTTTTGCCGACGCCATCGAGCTCGAGGAATTTGCGGAAGTGGCGGGGGAACTTGACCGGCTGGTGGGGACCCTTCACAACTCGGCCCAGGCGCTCAAGGCGATTGCCGAACAAAACGCTCATGCCTTCAAGACCCCGGTTGCTGTGATCCGCCAATCGGTCGAACCGGTGCGCAAAAGGGCTGGAGAGAATGACCCGCGACTTGCCCGGGCGGTGGCGCTGATCGACGCCTCCCTGGACAAACTGGACGATCTGATTGCCTGTGCGTGGCGGGTCGACGAAACGCTCGCCGATCTGCTCGATCCTCCGCGCGAGCAGGTTAATCTGTCGGCTCTGCTGGGGCGAATCGCGGAGGACTACCAGGTATTGGCGGAAGGACGGGGACGTCATATCAAAACCGCCATTGCCCCCAACGTAACGGTTCTGGGCAGCGTAGAGCTGATCGAAGCCATCGTCGAAAACCTGGTGGACAACGCCCTGTCATTCACTCCGGTGGGCGGCAACGTCTATCTCTCACTGGAGCTTCACGACAACGAGGCGCGCATCGTCGTATCCGACGATGGACCGGGTATATCCAAGGATCTGAGCGACGCCATCTTTGACCGCTATTTCAGTCGACGCAGCCAGACCGACCCGGATGGCGGCGGCCGCCACCTCGGCATGGGGTTGTGGATCGTCAAGCGTAATGCCGAGGCGCTGGGTGGCTCGGTCACCGGCCGCAACCGCGCTGAGGGCGGGTTCGAGGTTACGGTTCACCTGCCGCCGGCAGCCGATAGCTAGTCGCCCGATGCAGCCTGTCCCGGGCTGTCACAGATTTGTCCCACCCCCCCTGAAATGATTTCTGTTATCACCGTGTCCACTGGTAACGGGCATCAGGGACGCGCCCGGCCGGATAACAGGAATACCAAAAGGGTGAAGTTGAGTGCATGTTGAGTGGTGAAGTTTTCGCGCGTCTGAAAGAGGATGCACAGCCGCCTCTTCTCGTTGAAGAAAAAGATCGTGGTGTAGAGGTCGTCATAGCCAACACCCCCGCCCTTTTGGAACGGGTCTACCGGCTTAGATACGAAGTTTACTGCCTTGAAAAGCAGTTCGAAGACCCGGGCCTGCAGCTTACCGGATACGAACAGGACAAGTATGATGACCATGCGGTCCACGCCCTGCTGCTGGATAGCGAAAGTGGTTCGGCCCGCGGCGCGGTACGATTGATCCTTCCCAACAAGGAATGTTCCCTGCCGGCCTATGAGGTTTCCGAGGCGTTTCGAGCCGCCGCCGGCCGCGCCTTCCCCATGGCGACCACAGCCGAGGCCTCGCGGTTTTTGCGCGCAACCCAGAGCAGCGGATGCCGGCACACCGCCGCTTTCGAGACCCTGGCGCTGATGGCTGGCGTAACCCAGATGTGCTGGGAAAACGGCGTCAGTCATCTGGCGGCACTGGTAACGTCTCCGATGCTGCGGCTTCTGCATCGCTTTGGTCTGGCTTTTCGTCCGATCGGCGAGCCTGTCGCGTTTCACGGGCGACGTCACGCCTGCATTTTCGATATGGTCGGGGATCTGTCGACCCTGGCCAGGGAGAGGCCGGAAATCTGGCGGGTCCTAACGGTGGGCGGCCACTTTTTTCCCCGCACCGCCCCCTATCTCTGACCCCCAACCGATCCGCCGGTTTCCGGCCCTCTTCCGATCGATCCCCTCTTCCGATCGTTCCCGTTTCTATCGTGGGCGTCACATATTGGCGCCGCCGCTCGTCAAGGTCGGGGTGGCGAACGGCGCCGGAGCCCCTGCAAGTGGCCCACTGCGTCACTTGAGAGCACCCATTCCCATGACCCTCTGCCGGCCCGTTCGCCACCTTGCCTAAAGCGGCCAGACCGTCACGATCAGCGGGACTGCGATGGCCGTGATCAGCACCTCGAGCGGCAGGCCCATGCGCCAGTAGTCGCCAAACCGGTACCCGCCAGGCCCCATCACCAATGTGTTGGACTGGTGACCAATGGGCGTCAGAAACGCGGCGGATGCGCCCACGGCCACGGCCATCAGGAAGGGATCGACCGACACCCCCAGCCGCTCGGCAACGCTGACTGCAATGGGCGCCATGAGAAGCGCTGTGGCCGCATTGTTCACCAGATCGGAAACGAACATGGTGATCACCAGAATGATTGCCAAAACCGCCACGGGGGGCAAGCCGAGAGTCGCATCCACCAGTTCGCGCGCAATCAGCGCTGCGCCGCCCGTCAGCTCCAGCGCCTTGCCCACCGAGAACATCGCCCCGAGGAGAACGATCACCGGCCAGTCAATATCGCGATAAAGGTCCCGAAGAGGAAGCACGTTAAGCACCACATAAAGGACAATGGCGCCCAGGAACGCAAACGCAAGCGGTACCAGACCGAGGAGGTTGGCACCAAGAGCGCCGGCGAATACGGCCAGTGCGATCCCCACCTTGCGTGGTGCGCCGAGCGTCAGCCCCCGCTCGGGCAGCGGCAGCAGACCCATGTCCGCCAGCCTTTCGGCCAGGTCGCGGCGTTCGGCCTGCAGCAGCAACACGTCGCCTGGCTTGAACAGTATGTCACCAACCCGGGTCTTGAGCGCAGCCCCCTGACGGGACACGGCCAACAAGGTCAGTCCATGGCCGGTGCGCAGATGCAGAAAACGGGGGCGGCGACCAACGAGCGGCGAATGCGGCGCGACGACCGCCTCCACCAGCGTGACGTTGTCCGACTGCAACTCGCTGGCATCGACTTCGCCGGTGACGATTTCAAGCCGCTGGCTTTCCAGTATTTCGTCGATCGCTTCGGGAAAAGCCCGGACCACCAGCACATCATCCTGCTCCAGAAGATGCCACGGCGCGGGGTGCAGGACCCGGCTCGTGCCGCGCACCAGTCCCACCGGCACCACCGCATCGCCCGTCAGGGATTCCAGCGCAGCGATGCGCTGCCCGATGAGCGGACTGCCCTCGCATACCCGAAGCTCTATCAGATAATCCCCGATTTCGAACAGCTTGGCCCTTCCAGTGCTGCCCCGACGCTGGCGCGGGATCAGCCGCCACCCGACAAAGGTCACGAACAGCACGCCGGCAACCGCCACCGCCGCGCCGACGGGAGAAAAGTCGAACATGCCGAACGGTACCCCCGTCACATCGGCACGATAGGTGGCGATAATCACGTTGGGCGGCGTACCAATCAGCGTTGTCATCCCGCCGAGAATGCTGCCAAAGGCAAGCGGCATCAAAATTTTCGCCGGTGGACAGTCGCTTTCTCCTGCCGTGGCCATGGCCACCGGCAGCATCACGGCCAACGCACCCACGTTGTTCATGAACGCCGACAGCACGGCGACGGTCGCCGTCAGCGCCCCGATATGGAGGGTCGGCGTGGCGGTCAGCGGCATCAGACGGGCCGCTATCATGTCGACAAACCCCGACGCCCGAAGCGCCGCACTGATCACCAGAACCGCCGCCACCGTAATGACCGCTGGATGGCCGAAACCGCTGAGCGCTTCATCGGCTGGAACCAACCCCAGCGCCACCGTGGCAATCATCGCGATCAGCGCCACCAGGTCATAACGCAACCGCCCCCAGGCAAACAGCAGGAGGCTGGCGAACAAGATCAGAAATATGGCGATCTGGTCAGCGGTCATAACAACGTAGCCAACGCACAACGGCCTATCGCGTTATCCTCGCCAGGAAGCATTTTGGAGCGAATTCTCCGAACCTCTTGAAATTCTATTGCGCAGTCTGGCGACATAGCGGCGTAATCGCAAGGAAATTTCCCGCAAGTTCTGCGATAATGGCAACCTTGGATAGGCCGGATACCGGTGATCTGGAAACCGGCGAGACGAGAGGTGCGCGCAATGGATCTGCCAAAGGTTACCCTCGACGACAAATACCTGTTATCGAAAGGCACCGCCTACATGTCGGGGACGCAGGCACTGGTGCGCCTGCCCCTGGTGCAGCGGCGCCGCGACGCCGCCGCCGGGTTGAATACAGCGGGCCTGATCTCCGGCTATCGCGGATCACCGCTGGGCGGATACGATCAGGCGCTATGGAAGGCCCAGAAGCTCCTTGAACAGGAAAACATCACCTTTCGTCCCGCCGTAAATGAAGATCTTGGCGCCACCATGATTTGGGGCTCCCAACAGTTGGGCCTGTTTCCAGGGGCGAAATATGATGGCGTGTTCGGAATCTGGTACGGCAAGGGGCCAGGGGTCGACCGGTCGGGTGACGTCTTTCGACACGCCAACGCGGCAGGCACCGCGCGGCACGGCGGGGTTCTGGTGATCGCTGGCGACGATCACGGTGCCAAATCGTCAACCCTGCCGCACCAGACGGACCATAATTTCTATGCGCTGATGATGCCGATCCTTTATCCGGCCAGCGTCCAGGAATTTGTCGAGTACGGCCTTCTGGGAATCTCCATGTCGCGCTATTCGGGCTGCTGGGTGGCCTTCAAGGTCATCGCGGAAACGGTCGAGGTGTCGTCCTCGGTCAGCCTGACCGGCGAATCCCGCGACATCCTGATACCGACCCAGGAGGAATTCGAGATTCCCGAGGCGGGCCTCAATATCCGCATTCCGGCAGACTGGCGCGAATACGATTACATGCTGCAGCGCTACAAGGTGTTTGCTGCGCTCGCCTTCGCCCGCAAAAACCGGATCGACCGCATTATCTATGACAGCCCCAATCCGCGCTTCGGGATCATCACGAGCGGCAAATCCTATGAAGACGTGCGGCTGGCGCTGGAAGAACTTGGCATCACCGAACAGGTGGCCGCCGAGATCGGACTGCGCCTGTACAAGGTCGGCATGCCCTGGCCTTTGGAGATGGAAGGGGTGCGCCGCTTCTCCGAAGGCCTTGAAGAAGTGCTTGTGGTGGAGGAAAAGCGCGAACTGATCGAAAACCAGATCAAACAGCATCTATTCAACTGGCGCGCCGACGTACGCCCTCTCGTGGTCGGCAAGGTGGACGAACACGGCCGCTGGCTGTTGCCGCCCGAGAACGACCTGTCGGTGGGGCTTATCGCCCATGTGATTGCCGAGCGGATATCGCGCTTTCACAATACCGAACGTATTCGCGAACGGCTCGCCTATTACACCAGCCGGGAAGAAGCCCAGGCTGCCTACAGCGCGCCCATTGTCCGGCAACCCTATTTCTGCTCGGGCTGCCCGCACAACACCTCCACCAAGGTTCCCGAGGGCAGCCGCGCGATGGCCGGAATCGGCTGCCATATCATGGCGACCTGGATGAACCGCAACACCGCCACCTTTACCCATATGGGAGCCGAAGGGGTGCCATGGGCCGGTCAGGCGCCGTTTTGCGAAACCCGTCACGTGTTCGTCAATCTGGGCGAAGGTACCTACTACCATTCCGGCATTCTGGCAATTCGCCAGTCGGTGGCCGCCGGCGTCAACATCACCTACAAGATCCTGTTCAATGATGCGGTGGCAATGACCGGCGGCCAGCCGGTGGACGGGCCGATCAGTGTGCCCGAGATCGCCCGCCAGGTCGCGGCCGAAGGCGTGAGCCGCGTGGTGGTGGTGACCGATGATCCGGACCGCTATCGCTCTGTCACTGATTTGCCGGCAGGCACGCCGGTAGAGCACCGTGACAATCTGGACCGGGTCCAGAGAGAGATGCGCGAGGTCGAAGGAGTCACTGTGATCATCTATGACCAGACCTGCGCGGCCGAAAAACGGCGGCGGCGCAAGCGCGGCACCTATCCCGATCCGGCGAAAAGGGTGTTCATCAACGAATTGGTGTGCGAGGGCTGCGGCGACTGCTCAAATCAGTCCAACTGTCTGTCGGTGGAGCCGTTCGAGACCGAGTTCGGACGCAAGCGCACCATCAACCAGTCGAGCTGCAACAAGGATTTTTCCTGCCTCAAAGGCTTCTGCCCGTCATTTGTCACGGTATACGGCGGCAAGGTGCGCAAGTCGCGGGTGACCGGCTTCGACGACCTGTTGCAGAACCTGCCGAAACCCGATCTGCCTGGGCTTGACGCGCCCTACAACGTTCTGGTCACCGGCATCGGCGGCACCGGCGTTGTCACCATTGGCGCGCTGATGGGCATGGCGGCGCATCTCGAAGGAAAGGCTGTGACCGTGCTCGACATGGCGGGTCTCGCCCAGAAGGGTGGCGCGGTGCTCAGTCATGTTCGTATCGCCAGACCGGAGAGCGCACTTCACACCCCCAAGATCATCACCGGCGGCGCCGATCTTCTGCTCGCCTGCGACGCTGTGGTGGCGGCAAGTCCGACGGCGGTGGACCTGCTCAATGCGGAGCGCACCCGGGCCGTGGTCAACGGCCACCGGACGCCGGTGGCAGCTTTTGTTCTCAACAATGAGGTGGATTTCAGGGACGCCCAGGTACGCGCCGAAATCACCAAACGGACCCGCGAAGACGGCCGGCATTTTGTCGAGGCGACGGAAATTGCCACCGCACTGATGGGCGACGCCATCGCCACCAATCTGTTTATTCTCGGATATGCCTACCAGAAGGGTCTGATCCCGCTCAGCGCAGCGGCACTGGAGCGCGCCATCGAACTCAATGGCGTTGCGGTCGAAGACAACCTGCGCACCTTCCGCAGCGGGCGGCTGGCAGCCCAAGATTCCGCCGCGGTGGACAGGCTGATCGCGCCGGTGCTTGAAGCCTACGAACCGGAAGCGCTCTCGCAATCGCTGGATGAGGTCATAGAACGGCGCGCGTCGTTCCTGACAGACTATCAGGATGCGGCTTACGCCCGGCGCTACCGCATCCTGGTGGACCGCGTGCGCACGGCCGAGGCAGCGGTTATGCCAAACACGGAATCGCTCACCGAGGCGGTCGCACGAAACTATTTCAAACTATTGGCCTACAAGGATGAATATGAGGTAGCCCGGCTTTTCACGGCGCCGCATTTCCGGGAACGCCTGGACGCCCAGTTCGAAGGCGATTTCAAAATTGCGTTTAACCTGGCTCCGCCCATCCTGCCCGGCAATGACCCGGCCACCGGGCGTCCCAGAAAACGGGAGTTCGGGAGCTGGATCTTGGCCGTCATGCGCCTCCTGGCCAGGTTGAGGCGGCTGCGTGGGACGCCCCTGGATATCTTCGGATTTACCGCGGAAAGGCGCATGGAACGCGCGCTCATCGCCGAGTATGAGCGCATGGTGGATAGCCTGCTCGCGACGCTGTCGCGGGAAAATCATGGGATTGCCGTGGAAATCGCCCGGGTGCCCGACATGATCCGGGGCTTTGGCCCGGTCAAGGAACAGAATGTGCGACACGCGCGGGAAAAATGGTCCATGCTGTTGGATCAACTGAACAATCAGGCCCCGCCCGAGGGCCAGAAGGCCGCCTGACCACCGGGAATCCGGCAACGGGCCGGGGATTGCAACATGCGCAAGCGGTGATACAATCCGGCGCGGCGCAGGTGACGCCCCTTGAAGAAAACAAGATTTAACGCCCAGGAACAGCGACAATCCAAGGAGATGCTCTCATGACCACCCGCAACAACGATCCCATTGTCATCGTCGGCATGGCCCGCACGCCAATGGGCGGATTTCAGGGCGACTTGTCAGCGGTCACGGCGCCCGAACTTGGAACCGCTGCTATCCGTGCGGCGGTGGAGCGCGCCGGCCTCAAGCCCGAGGACATTGACGAAACCATCATGGGCTGCGTGCTGCCGGCGGGCCTTGGTCAGGCACCGGCACGCCAGGCCTCACGCGGGGCCGGCATTCCCGACAGTGCGGGCGCGACCACGGTGAACAAGATGTGCGGCTCTGGCATGAAGGCCGCGATGTTGGCCCATGATGCACTGGTTGCCGGCACCAACGATATTCTGGTTGCCGGTGGCATGGAAAGCATGACCAATGCCCCCTATCTCTTGCCCAAGGCGCGCCAGGGCTACCGGATCGGCCATCAGGAGGTGAAGGACCATATGTTCCTTGACGGCCTCGAAGACGCCTATGACCGGGGCCGTCTGATGGGTACCTTCGCCGAAGATGCCGCCCGGCACTATCAGTTCACCCGCGAAGCCCAGGACGACTATGCCATCGAGTCGCTCAGCCGTGCCAACAGGGCAATCAACGACGGCAGTTTCAGGGAAGAAGTGGTGCCGATCACAATCACCTCGCGCAAGGGCGAACAGGTGATCGAAGTGGACGAGCAGCCCGGCAAGGCGCGTCCGGAAAAGATCCCGACTCTGAAGCCCGCATTCGCAAAGGACGGCACCGTGACCGCCGCCAATTCCAGCTCGATCTCCGACGGCGCGGCGGCGCTGGTGATGACCCGCCAGAGTGTGGCCGAAGCCCGGGGATTGACCCCGATTGCCCGCGTCGTTGCCCATTCAACCCATGCCGGCGCGCCCAACTGGTTCACCACCGCACCGGTCGGCGCCATCGAGAAAGTGCTCGAAAAAGCCGGCTGGAGCAAAAGCGACGTGGACCTTTATGAGGTCAACGAGGCGTTTGCGGTGGTCGCGATGATCGCCATGAAAGACCTCGGTCTGCCCCATGACAGGGTCAATGTGCATGGCGGCGCCTGCGCGCTGGGCCACCCCATCGGCGCGTCGGGTGCACGGATCATGGTCACCCTGATAGCGGCGCTTCGCAAATATGGTCAGAAGCGCGGCGTGGCCAGCCTGTGCATCGGTGGCGGCGAAGCCACGGCGGTGGCGCTCGAAATGGTGGCTTGACCCCGATGATGCTGTCTGAAGATCAGCGGATGGTGCGCGATATGGCGCGCGCCTTCGCCCAGGAACGCCTCGCCCCCCCATGGTGAGGCGTGGGAGAAGGCTGGGGAGTTCCCGCCTGAAATCCTGAAGGAAATGGCCGAGCTCGGGTTTTTCGGCATGACCGTGCCCGAGGAGTGGGGTGGTGCCGGTCTGGACTATGTATCCTACGCGCTGGCCCTGATCGAAATCGCAGCAGGCAATGGCGCACTGTCCACGGTGATGAGCGTCAACAATGCGCCGGTCTGTGCCGCGCTTGTCAAGAACGGCAGCGATCGTCAGAAGGAGGCGTTCCTGAGGCCACTGGCTCGCGGTGAAATGATCGGCGCCTTTTGTCTGACCGAACCCCAGGCCGGGTCCGACGCCGGCATGCTCAAATGCCGGGCCCGGCGCACCAATGCGGGCTATGTGATCAATGGCACCAAGCAATTCATTACCTCGGGCAAGATCGCCGGAGCAGCCCTGGTGTTTGCCGTAACCGATCCGGAAGCGGGCAAAAAGGGCATTTCAGCCTTCATCGTGCGCACCGACACGCCGGGCTATATCGTCTCCAAAATCGAGGACAAGCTCGGCCAGAAAGCATCAGACACCTGCGCCATCCTTTTCGAGGACATGGAGGTGCCGGCCGATGCCCTTGTCGGCCAGGAGGGCGACGGTTACAAAATCGCGCTTGCCAACCTTGAAGCGGGTCGCATCGGTATCGCCGCCCAAAGCGTGGGCATGGCCCGCGCTGCACTCGACTATGCCATCGACTATGCCAGGGAGCGCGAAGCATTCGGCAAGCCCATCATCGCCCATCAGGCGGTTGGCTTCAGGCTTGCCGACATGGCGACCAAACTGGAAGCGGCGCACCAGATGGTGCTGCATGCCGCAAGCTTGCGTGACGCCGGCGAAGCGTGCCTGAAAGAAGCCTGCATGGCCAAACTGTTTGCCTCCGAGGTGGCCGAGGAAATCTGTTCGGCAGCGATCCAGACGCTTGGTGGCTACGGCTATCTCAGCGACTACCCGGTGGAGCGGATCTACCGCGACGTACGTGTCTGCCAGATATACGAGGGTACATCCGATATCCAGCGGCTTATCATCAACCGCGCGATGATGGCATAATGCTCGCCGCCTGAAACGGGAGAGGATGAAATGCTCGACACCTCCGTGGACAATGCCGTCGCCCATGTGGTGCTGTCTCGCCCCGAAGCGCGCAACGCTCTGAATGACGACTTCTGGGAAGCGTTCCCGGCCTTGATCCGCGCGTGGGACGAAGACCCCGCAGTGCGGGTTATTGTCATCTCCGGCGCGGGCCCCCACTTCTGTGCCGGCATCGACCTTTCCTATCTTTCCGGCCTGGTCCCCCGTGCCAGCGACCCGGCGCGAGGAAACGAACAGTTGCGCCGGCGGATCCACGACCTGCAAGCCGCCTTCGATCTTCTGAACACCAGTCGCAAGCCGGTTCTGGCGGTGGTCCACGGCGCCTGCATGGGCGCCGGGCTGGACCTGGTGGCGGCCGCCGACATGCGTTACTGCGCAGCCGACGCGTTTTTCCAGATTCATGAAGTGAACATAGGCATGGTCGCCGATCTCGGGTCGCTGCAGCGCCTGCCGCGCCAGCTCCCCGACGGCGTGGTGCGCGAGCTTGCCTTTAGCGGTCGGCGCATGACAGCCGACGAAGCGTTGCGGCTCGGGTTCGTG
>RFJA01000236.1 GCA_003695065.1 Alphaproteobacteria bacterium | reverse complement strand
TCACCAGACTCTGATCCGGCGTCTGGAACGGTATCCGGGTCGGGAGAGTCCGCCTGGGCGGCAGACGCAGCCGAGGCGGTCGAGACAACGCCCGAAGACGCAGAGAAAAAGCCCTCGAAGCGACGCTCTCGCCGCAAAAAGGCGACCGAAGAGTCGGAAAAATCCGCCAACACGACCCCTGACTCTGCCGGCAACACCGGGGAAGCGGCAGCGGCCGACGAGGAAAAGCCAAAACGGCGCCGCCGCACGGCCAGGTCCAAAGGCGAGGGAAATGACGTGGCAGCGGATTCAGACAAGTCCACGTCGGGTGAAAAAGCCAAGTCCAAAGACACGGCGAAGCAGGACGAACCTACCAGCCCGCTTGAGCCATCGGAGGGTGGTGGCAAACCGGTTGCCGACAGGTCCCATCCGCAAGACAAGGAGACGCCGGCGACGCCAGCGATTCCGTCCGCGTCCCCTGCATCACCGGTGAAGTCAGGTCCGGTCGAGCATGTGATGTCTGTTCCCGAAGGCCACAGCGTCACGGTAACCGAGGTTGGCGAAAAATCGCCCAAGGAACCGGGGCCGGAAAAATCCAAGGGCACGAAGAAAGGCTGGTGGCGCCGTTCTCTTGGCATGTGAAAAGGCAAAAGAAACTGGAACGCTGAACAGCCCCGCCCGCGCCGGGCGGGGTTGTCAGTCCCGCTTGCTTCGTTCCGGCCTCATCCCGATCTTGATTTCAACCAGCCCTTGATGCGTCGCGCGGCCTCTACCATGTGGCTTTCCTCGCCGGCAAAGGAAAAGCGCACATAAGCGGCCCCGTTCGCCTGGTCGAAGTCAATCCCCGGTGTTGCGGCGACACCGGCCTCTTCCAGCATGGCCTTGCAGAATGCGGTTGAATCGTTGGTCAATCCACTGACGTCGCCATAAAGATAGAAAGCGCCGTCGGCGGGGGCAAAATGGCTGATTCCCGCACCGGGCAGCTCGTTGAGCAGAATCTCCCGGTTGCGCGCGTATCCCTGGACGATAGCGTCCAGTTCATCGGTGCAATCGAACGCCTTGATGGCAGCATACTGGGACAGCGTGGGTGGCGAAATGAAGAAATGCTGGGCCAGTATCTCGACACGTTCTGCCAGGTCCGGCGGCAGGACCATCCATCCCAAACGCCAGCCGGTCATGCAGAAATATTTTGAGAAGCTATTGATAACGAGCGCATGGTCTGTGAGTTCCAGCGCCGTGATTGCATCTTCGCCAAAGGTGATGCCGTGGTAGATCTCGTCCGAGATGAGCCGCACGCCATGCCGTTCACAGGTGGCGACAAGGTCGCCAAGTGCTGCGAGCGACAACATGGTGCCTGTGGGGTTGGCCGGGCTCGCCACCACGGCGCCGGCAATGCCATTCTCCCCCTGGGCCAGGGTGGCGATATGGCTTCCGGTCAACTGAAAGCCCGAACTGTCATCGACGCTGACCGGAACCGGTACGAGGTCGAGACTGCTCGGAATCGTGAAGTAGGGCGGATAATTTGGCTGGGCCAGGGCAATACGGGCGCAGGCGTCAAAAGCCGCCATGAAACCGAGCATGAACGCGCCCGAGGAGCCGGTGGTCACGATGATCCGCTCCACCGGTACGTCAACGCCGTAGCGTTCGTGATAATACCGGCTGATCCGCTCTCGGAGCGCCATCATCCCCATGGCATCGGTATAACCGAGGACATCGGTGGCGATCGCCTCGCGCGCTGCCTGCAGGACCGGAGCGGGCGCGCCCACCGAGGGCTGGCCGACGCAAAGATAGAGAACGTCCTTGCCCCTGGCACGAAGCCGATTGGCCTGCTTCATCACCTCCATCGCGTAAAATGGCGCAACGGCGCTGCGTTTCGATGGTCTCAATTTCGCCCCCTTGTTGTCTTTGGCGGGTCGAGGCGGGCCGCCTCATTCCGATCACTTTTGTGTGCTTATCTCATGCCTCGTCCACCATGCGTCATTGACGCCATTTTTCGGAGCGCCTAGCTTACAGGCGGAGGGAGGTCGGAGACAGATCTTGCGTATCCTCTTGGCTTTTGCAACGGCTTTCGCGGTTCTTGTGGCGATTGCAGATCCTGCGCTGGCGCGCCGCGATCCCCCGACCATAATCCGCGACGCGGAGCTGGAGAATATAATCCGGCGGATTTCGGTTCCGCTGTTCGAAGCGGCCGGGCTCGATGCCGGCGCTGTGCGGACCTATATCGTGCGCGACAATACCCTGAACGCCTTTGTCGCCGGTGGCCAGAATGTCTTTGTTAATACCGGGCTCATCATGGCCGCGGACAACGTCAACCAGCTCGTCGGCGTCCTGGCCCACGAAACCGGCCACATTTCGGGCGGACATCTGGCGCGCTTTCAGGACGGTCTGAAAGGCGCATCGGCAACCTCGATCATTTCCATGCTGCTGGGCGCTGCTGCCATTGCCTCGGGCGCGGGTGATGCCGGCATGGCGATCCTGCTCGGCGGTCAGGAAGCGGCGCAGCGCGCCGTGCTCGCCTACAGCCGCACACAGGAAGCCGCCGCGGACCAGGCGGCCATGCAATTCCTCAACAAGACCGGACAATCGGGACGCGGCCTGGTGGATTTCTTTGAACGGCTCGGCGATCAGGAACTGCTCTACACGACCAATCAGGACCCCTATGTGCGCTCTCACCCGCTGACCAGGGACCGGATCAACGCGCTCAAGGACCAGGTGGAGGAAAGCCCTTACGCCGACGCACCAAACCCCGATGATTTCGACGACCTGTTCGAACGGATGAAGGCCAAGCTGGTCGGATATTTCCAGCCGCCGCGCGCCACCTTTGCCAAATACCCCGAACACGACAAGAGCCTGTACGCTCGCTATGCCCGCGCATACGCCTACCATCAGGACCATGATGTCGAGAAGGCATTGGCGGAAATCGACAGCCTCCTTGCCGAATATCCGGACGACCCTTACTTCTGGGAAGCCCGGGGGTTCATTCTGTTCGAGAACGGCATGATCAGCCAGGCGATCGAGCCG
>RFJA01000235.1 GCA_003695065.1 Alphaproteobacteria bacterium | reverse complement strand
TCTTCATGGCGAAAAACTGGGTGGTGAGCATGAGGCCCACATCGCCGTACCACTTGCCGATGCCCCAGTCTTCGGGGTCGGGATCAAACGCGCCGCGGGGATGTTTGTCGAACCCGACGGCCAGAGCGATGTCATAGGCGCCGGAGCGAATGGCGTTCATCGCCGAAATCAGGGCGCTCCCACCGGTGGCGCAGCCGTTCTTGACATTGATAAAAGGGATGCCGGTTAGCCCGAGTTTGCTCACCAGCGTGTCGGCATTGCCACCATCCTCGCTGCCGCCGAAGGCGATCTCGATCTGGTTCCAGGACAGCCCGGCATCCTTGAGGGCAGCGCGTACCGCATAGGCACCCTGATCGAGACCGGACCGATCCGGTGTTCGGCCAAAGGGGTGTAGTCCAATGCCGACAATGGCGATATTCATGGCTGCTGTTTCCTACGTCTTCGGTACTGGCGCAAAAGCGAATGTGACGATTTCGTTGCCTTGACTGTCGGTGGCGAAAGGCACGACCACAAGTTCCATGGCCATACCGATTCCAAGTTTTTCCGGATCGCTTTCGGTCAGGCGCGCCTCGACCCGGACCTCGCCCGGCAATTCCACATAACCCACACCGTAGGGGCGAAAGGTCTCCGGTGTCTCGGGTCCCGCATAGGGGGGCGATTTGGGCAGAAACCCCTGGGTCGTCCAGGTCCAGAGCGTTCCCTTGCGGGCGAGCAGATAATCCTCGGTGTCCTCGGCACAGCAGGCCGGGCAGCTCGGCTGGTGCGGAAAGGTGACCTCGCCGCAAGCGCGGCAGCGACTGCCGATCAGCCGTGGATTATCGTCAGGCCAGGTAAAGAGGCCCTCGGCGATCGGAATCTGGTTTGGACGTGCCATGGCTGCGTTCAATCCCTGTTTTTATAGCCCCAAAGTATGCCATGGTCCCCGTTCAGGGAAACTATCGCCATTCATAGTATTGGGAGAGGGTCGAGGTGGCAGATCGTTCGCGAAAAAAAAGCCGCACCGTTCGGGTGCGGCCTTCAAAGATCTGTTGTTTGGCTTCCCGGATCAGCGCTGCGCCGCTGCGCGTCGCCGTGCCAAGAGACCAAGCCCGGCCAGGCCAAACAGCGTTAGCGCCGGTGGTGCGGGCACTTCCCCGGTGATTGACCCGGCATACAACACGCCGAACGGATTGCTGTCGACGGTTTTCCCTGTGCCGACCTGGTACCCGTATATTTCTATCGTGTGGGTGCCGGCGGACAAAAGCTCGTCCAGGAAGTAGAATTCATCGGGCTCGCAACCGACGGGCTTGTCCGCACAGACATTCTGGCCAAACTGTGGCGCGGCCATCAGATTGCCGTTCAGATAGATACCGGCGGTATCGTCGGCCCAGACCTTCATTTGGATACTGCCGCCGTTGGGGCCGATATGAAAGGTTTCGGTGATCTTCATGACCCAATCGCCTTTGCTCGTCGGGGCCAAAGTATCGCCACCGATTCCGGTGTTGGCGTAGGACACCCATACCGCATCGGACCCGTCGGGATTGTTCGATTGCCACAACCTGTGGGGGGTGATCGCTTCGAGTGTGCAGCTCGTATCGACGAAAAGATTGCTGTTCAGCTCACAGGACGCGCTGCCTGGTCCGGAATTCAAAGGGGCCGCAGAAGCGACAGTAAACGTCGCCCCCAGCATGGCACAGGCGCCCAGAATGGTTACAATGATATCTTTAAGCTTCATAACTTTTTCCTCGCGCTTTTCAGGCGGTTGTTCCGCGGTCTCCCGGATAATTGAGCAATCTTTGTGCCAAACATGTAAATAACCGGCTAACAGGCGGTTTTTCGTCTAAACCTGATCGCCATTTCTTGGGATGGACTGATTCCCGGGCGCTATCTGTAAAAGGATGCGACGTTCTTTTCCATTTTGGGACATTGGCAGTTCTGTTCCCATTGTTCTCATAATACGAGACTAAAATGTTTTGGATGTGGGGCGGTGCGGGCCGGTCGGGATCGCGAACATCGGGTGCCGCCCGCAGCCCGCAGGTTTCAGACTCGTCGCCAAGCCGATACAGGTGCATGTTCTTCAGAAATGCAACCGATAGTTGCAATTCCTGAAAATACTTCCTATAGAAGAAACAGGAGGCAAATCACAACTATCAGTACGTTAGGAGTATTTTCGGAATGTTGGCAAGAATCATTGCGCGTAGCTGGATTGCTGCGGGCGTCGCAGGTTTGATCCTATATTGTGGGGCCGGGGCCAATGTGGTTGATCAGGGTGGCCTGGACGGGGGCTCTGGCCCGCGTCCTGATACACCCTATGACCCCGGCTTACCATCGGACCTGGATTTTCCCGTCGATCCCGGCACGATTATTGATCCGGGCACGTCGTTTGATGACGCGGACATTGCCGTAGTGCTCGATGCCTTGAACGACCTGGGGTGCGATATCCCCGATGAGCCGCCGGACGGTCCAGACCCGGCGGATCCTTCCGATCCTACGGATCCATCCGATCCCTCCAATCCGGAGGACCCAGACGATCCCACCCCGGTTCCGGAACCTGCGTCGCTGCCCGTGATGATGTCGAGCCTGGCGCTTTTAGGCTGGCGAAGGCTGCGTCGGCGCTAGGGGGCGGACCTCGGGCGGGGCCCTTATTCGCGACGGAAGAGGCGGCGGATCGCCGCCTCTTTTTTATCCGTTTGCCGATTGCACCTAATGAGAATAGCGGGGCTGAAAATTAGTCTAGGGTGTTTGCCAATCGGAGACTTCATGAGATAGGTGAGGGGATAGCTCGCGGCAGCGGCATAACGTTACGGAGAGAGCATGAAAAGGTTCAAGAAGCTTCTGGTGGCCAATCGTGGGGAAATCGCGATCCGCGTGTTCCGTGCGGCAACCGAACTCGGTATTCGGACGGTCGCCATCTATGCTGAGGAAGACCGGCTTTCTTTGCACCGCATCAAAGCCGACGAAGCGTATCTGGTGGGCAAGGGCAAGCGCCCCATCGACGCCTATCTCGATATTGACGATATCATCCGGGTTGCCAGACGGGCGGGCGCTGATGCAATTCACCCAGGCTACGGCTTTCTGTCGGAAAGTCCCGAGTTTGCCGACGCCTGTGCGGCGGCAGGTATTGTCTTTGTCGGGCCCTCATCCGACATCATGCGGCGCCTCGGCAACAAGGTGCAGGCCCGGGAACTGGCCAAGGCCGCCGACGTGCCGGTGATGCCGGCAACCGACCCATTGCCCGAGGACAACGCACAGATCAAGCGGCTGGCTGCGGAGATCGGCTATCCGGTCATGCTCAAGGCAAGCTGGGGCGGGGGCGGTCGCGGGATGCGCGTTATCGCCAGCGAGGACGACCTCTTGCACAACGTGGCGGCGGCGCGGCGCGAGGCCCGCGCGGCTTTCGGCAAAGACGAAGTTTATCTGGAAAAGCTGGTGGAGCGCGCCCGCCATGTGGAGGTGCAGATCCTCGGCGACAGCCACGGCAAGGTGGTCCACCTGTACGAGCGGGACTGCTCGGTCCAGCGCCGCCACCAGAAGGTGGTCGAGCGTGCCCCTGCCCCCTACCTATCCGCCGCGCGGCGTCAGGACCTTTGCGAGGCCGCGCTGCGCCTAGCGCGCCATGCCGGCTATGTCAACGCGGGGACGGTGGAATTTCTCCAGGATGCCGATACGGGGGCGTTCTATTTTATCGAGGTCAATCCCCGTATCCAGGTGGAGCATACTGTGACCGAAGCGGTCACCGGGCTCGACATTGTCAAGGCCCAGATCGCCATTGCGGCGGGCGCGGCCATCGGAGCGCCCGAGTCGGGAATCCCGGACCAGGAGGATATCCCGCTCAGAGGCCATGCGCTGCAGTGCCGGGTCACCACCGAGGACCCACGCAACAATTTCATCCCGGACTACGGGCAGATTGTCGCCTACCGGAGTCCGTCGGGCCCGGGTATCCGGCTCGACGGCGGGACCGCCTATTCGGGGGCGCTGATCACCCGGCATTTTGACAGCCTGCTGGTCAAGGTGACGGCGTGGGGACCCAATGAGGCCGAGGCCCTGAGTCGCATGCGCCGTGCCCTGTTCGAATTTCGGATTCGGGGTGTCGAGACAAACCTGCTGTTTCTCGAAACGCTGATCGATCATCCGAGCTTTGCCGCCGCCAGCTATACAACCCGTTTCATCGACGAGACGCCCGAACTGTTTCATTTTCCGCGTCGTCGCGACCGCGCGACCCGGCTGTTGCGGTTCATCGGAGAGGTGATCGTCAATGGCAATCCCGAGGTCAAGGGTCGCCCGGCTCCCGCCCGGCTCAAGCTGCCAGAGTTGCCGGAGGTCGGTTACGACGACCCGCCGGCGGGCAGTCGTCAGAAACTGGAGAAACTGGGGCCGGAGAAGTTCGCGGAGTGGATGCTCGACGAGAAGCGTGTGCTGGTTACTGACACCACGTTCCGCGACGCCCACCAGTCGTTGCTCGCCACCCGGATGCGCAGTTACGACATGGAGCGGATTGCGCCCGTTTACGCCCGTCTGCTGCCCCAGTTGCTGTCCGTGGAGTGTTGGGGCGGGGCGACCTTCGACGTGGCCATGCGATTCCTCCATGAGGACCCGTGGCAGCGCCTTGCCAACATCCGCGAGAAGATGCCGAACGTGCTGACCCAGATGTTGCTGCGGGCCTCCAACGCGGTCGGATATACCAACTATCCCGACAATGTGGTTCGGGCCTTCGTCCATCAGGCGGCGAACTCGGGTGTTGATATTTTCCGGGTGTTCGACAGCCTCAACTGGGTGGACAACATGCGCGTGGCCATGGAGGCCGTGCGCGAAACCGGCAAGATCTGTGAAGCCGCCATCTGTTATACCGGCGACCTGACCGATCCGGATCGCTCCAAATATGATCTCAAATATTACGTCACTATGGCCAGGGAGCTGGAGAAGGCCGGTGCTCATGTGCTTGGTATCAAGGACATGGCCGGGCTGTGCAAGCCCGAGGCTGCGCGCCGACTGGTCAGCGCGCTGAAGCAGGAAATCGGGTTGCCCATTCATTTCCACACCCATGATACCAGCGGTATCTCGGCAGCCAGTGTGCTGGCGGCGGTGGAAGCGGGCGCCGATGCGGTGGATGCAGCCATCGATTCCATGAGCGGGCTGACCTCCCAGCCCAATCTCGGGTCCATTGTCGAGGCGCTTAGGAACACCGACAGGGACACCGGGCTGGACCCGCATGCGATCCGCGAGCTGGCCATCTATTGGGAGCAGGTGCGGGCCCAGTATGCGGCGTTCGAGAGCGATATTCGCTCCGGCGCGTCCGAGGTCTATCTGCATGAAATGCCGGGTGGCCAATACACCAACCTTCGTGAGCAGGCGCGCTCGCTGGGCATTGAAAGCCGTTGGCACGACGTGGCCAAGGCATATGCGGCGGTCAACCGCATGTTTGGCGATATCGTCAAGGTGACGCCATCATCCAAGGTGGTGGGCGACATGGCGCTGATGATGGTCACTTCGGACCTGACCGAGGAGGATGTGCTCGATCCCGATACCGAGATCGCCTTCCCGGATTCGGTGGTCTCTTTCTTCAAGGGTGAAATCGGGCAGCCTCCGGGCGGTTTTCCCGAAGCTCTTCAGAAAAAGGTTCTGAAGGGTGAGAAACCGCTCACCGTCCGCCCTGGCGAGGTGCTCGAACCACTGGATCTGGATGCGGCCCGCAAGGAGGTGGAAGCAAAGATCGAACGCTCGGTCAGCGATACCGAGTTTGCATCCTATCTGATGTATCCAAAGGTGTTCCTGGCCTATGCTGAAACCGAGAAGATGTTTGGCGACGTCAGCGTGCTTGACACACCGACCTTCTTCTACGGTATGGAGCCGGGCCAGGAAATCACCGTGACAATCGCCCAGGGGCAGGAGCTGATCATCCGGTTCCTGGCGGTCAGCGACGTGGATGATGAAGGCCAGCGTTCGGTCTTCTTCGAACTCAATGGCCAGCCCAGATCGGTCAAGATCACGGACAAGAGCAAGGCGGCGACCAAGGCCGCCCATCGCAAGGCCGAGCCCGGCAATCCCGCCCATGTGGGGGCGCCAATGCCGGGACTGGTGGCCTCGGTCGCGGTCAAGCCGGGCCAGAAGGTGGAGCGGGGCGACACGCTGCTTACCCTTGAAGCCATGAAGATGGAAACCGCCATCCGGGCTGACCATGACGGCGTGGTCGAGGAGGTGCTGGTTCAGACTGGCACACAGGTGGATGCCAAGGACCTTCTGATGGTGGTGGAGCCCGGCAAGTAGGGCTCAGGCAATGACGGTACCACCGCGGCGGTCCGCTTTTCGTAGCTCGCCCGCCACGTCCACGGCGAACGGCAGACCGGGCTGGAATCCGACCTCACCCGTGAATCCGTTTCTCGCCAGGGCGGCGCCAAACAGGCGGGAGATGTCGGCCTGGGTTGTGTCCGTCAGTGGTTCGCGGGTGCGCAGGATCAGGTCGAAGGTGTTGCCGGCGATCATGCCGTCCACCTGGACCGGCCCGAGCCGGCTCAGACTGAGGTCAAGGATGAAGCGAGTCACTGTCTTGTCCGTCCCCCCGTCGCCATCGCCATTGTCATCGCCCGAAGGGGCGTCGTCGGGCATGTGTGGCTCGTTGCTCATACTTTGGCGGACCAGCATAACCAGTGCCTGAATCCCTGAGTCGGTTTGCAGGGGCAAAAAGAAAGGGCGCCATTCCGTGTTTGGCCCGCGATCCTGTCCCACGCTGGCGAGTCGGGCGAGGTCGTCCTCAAGGGCGTTGAGTAGGGACCGCTGTCCCTGTTGTTCAAGTGTCTTTGTACCTTCCGGTCCCACCAGCCGCCGGGCCGGGGCCTTGAGGCCGGCAAGATTGAGAAACAGGAGTGTGGCCGCATTGATGGGGCGTTCCGGGGTTGGGAGCTTGCTGGCAATGGCCTGGCCAAGCCCCGGATCGAGTTCAGTTGCCGTTGACACCAGCGCTGACAGCGCCGGCCAGTTGTGCAGGTAGTCGGTTAGGGGCACCACCGGGACCTCTGTGGGCGTCGGCGGCGGGGATGAGGCGGTCTGTGTGTTCGGGATCTCTGACGCCGTTGGCGCAGACGGCGGCGCGGCGTTGTCAGGAACGCGGGCGGTTCCGGCGATGGGTTCTATTCTGACCGTTACTCTCGCCCCGGGCGCCAGGGTGTTTTCCTTCGGCAGGGCAATGGTGCCGAAATCCGTTCTGACGGCACGAGTAGGCGGGCCGCTGGCGCTTTCTGTTTGTGCTCCTTCCGTACGGTGGCTCGCCGCGGCTGTCGCGGGAAGGGCAACCACGACGCCGGCGGCAATGACCGCCCCTGTTGCCGCCTGATGCTGATTGGAACGGGTCTGCCCGATATCGGGGGCAGATGAATCCACTGCTACTGCCGGATCACCAGTTTCGCGTATCACCACGTGGACCACCTGCCCCGGTTTCACCGGCCAGGCAGCGGTGCTCGGGGTGGGGCCTTCCGGTGCATCTGGCCGAGAGGGCAGGCGCGTTACGAATTCCCGCCCGCTTGCCACCAAAGGTGCGCGAGCCAACAGGTCGGGAGACAGCGGGCCACTATCAAGCGGTTTTTCAAGGTTTTTTTCCGTCTGGTCTGTCGGTACAGGCGGGCCGCCATCCCCGACCCGCCCGGTTCCGATTGGCGGTACGAAAGGCAGGAACCGATCGGGGAGCGGCAGTGGCCGGGCCGGAGACTGTGCCACGGTCTGTTCGGGTTGCGGTGCCTCGACATTACCCGGTCTGGCGGCGGGCGTGGGCGGGAGCCGGACGAAAACCGGGATTTGGTCCGGCGCACCATCGGACAGTGGGGCGGGGTGGTCCCGCGGCGCCAGTGGCCTGTATTGGGTATAGCCCAACTGTGCCCCTTGCGATTGTCCAGCGAGGGGCGGTGGGGGCTCGCTTCCTGCGGCAATACGGACAAGGGTGAGCGTTGCCCTGGCGGGCGTGCCGACCGAGCGACCATTGGCCGCGGTAACCTGTGCCTCGATCACGTGCTCGCTCTGGACAACCTTGAGCGTCAACGCCTGGGCGCGTGCGAGCATCGCTGGCACTCTGCCGGCGAATTCGACCAGATAGGTGCCCTGATCGGTGCGCACCACAAGACGGTCCTCGGTGTCATGGCCAAGCACCACGCCGGTCATTTCCGTTCCAGCGGTGACATGGGCGAGCGACGCAGAAAGTGACACCGCCGGATCATGATGGCCGTGGCGATCCGCCTCCCGGGTCGGGACAGCGCGCCCCGGAGCCTGGCGCGGGTCCTGTTCCGGGCTCGAGGGGTTGTCATGCGACGGTGCGGCGCGGCCGACCCTGCCCGGTCCCTCCGAATTGGGGGGGCGCGGCGTTCCGGGGGTCGAGCCGATCTCGCTCATGACATGTCTCAGCTTCTCTCCGCCAGCAGTTTGCGGGC
>RFJA01000234.1 GCA_003695065.1 Alphaproteobacteria bacterium | reverse complement strand
GCCTGGAATGGTGCCGTCGCGCCGCCGGCCTCGTTGACAAAATTCTTCTCATTGAGCCGGTCCTGTGCCACTTCGAGCGCCCGCACGCCCGGGCGAACCGGGACCGTTTCCGCCAACAGCCGCGCTGCCTCGGCCGGAACATTTTCAAACTCGTAAGTGACCACATCGACGGCCGCGGCAAAAGCCGCCAGCGCCGCCTCGTCCTGATAGGTCGCCGTGGTCGCCGCCGCCGTGACCTGCTTCGCCGGAGCCTTGGGGTCGGGATCAAACACATGACAGCGAAAGCCAAGGGGCGCCGCGGCAAGGGCCAGCATGCGGCCGAGCTGCCCGCCCCCCAGAATACCGATCGTGCATCCCCGTTCCAGCGCCATTCAGTCGTCCTCCGGCACCTCGGCCACACTGGCCGTCTGTTCGTCTCGCCACGCCTTGAGGGCGCCAGCCACCCGCGCGTCCCCGTTGGCCACGATACTGGCCGCCAGTAGTCCCGCATTCCTGGCACCGGCCTTGCCGATCGCGAGTGTGCCCACCGGGACCCCGCCCGGCATCTGGACGATGGAGAGCAGGCTGTCAAGACCTTTGAGCGCCTTGGATTCCACCGGCACGCCGAGAACCGGCACCGTGGTCAGGGAAGCGACCATTCCGGGCAGATGCGCCGCCCCGCCGGCCCCGGCGATAATCACCTTGAGCCCCCGCCCTGCAGCCGTCCGGGCGTACTCGTAAAGTCGATCAGGTGTACGATGGGCCGAAACGATGCGGCACTCATGGGAAATTCCCAGTTCGCCCAACACGACCGACGCATGGCGCATGGTCTGCCAGTCCGACTGGCTGCCCATGATGATTCCGACATCCACCTGATCGCTCATGGCCCGCGTCCCTTCCCCGTCCATACTTTGCCGAATGAAAACGGCCCCACGGAAAACCGGGAGTATACTGAACAGCCGGGCAGAAGCAATCTCTGCCTCGGCCGATCCACGGTACCGAACCGGAAGGTTTCCTTAACAAATTGGTGACTATATTCTGGGAAACACTGGGGCCGGATACACCATCCCAAACGCGGCACCCGACAGCGGCAACGAGGCGCGCGAGCGAAATGAAGATCAACCAGTCACGTCCGGTCAATCAGGTGCGCGGGGTCCAGCGCTATACAGCCGATGGAACCGCCAGAACGGCAGAACCCGGAGGGGTTCGCGAGGTTTCCGATTCCGCGTCCATCATGGGCATTCCCGCGGAGGAAATGACCCCCAAGGTTCGCCAGGCCATCATGACGTTGATGGAAGAGGTGGACCGCATGCGCAAGGAACTGGACCGGGCGCAGCAGCGAATTCAGGAACTTGAGCAACTGGCCGACCGCGACTCCCTGGTACCGATGGCCAACCGGCGGGCCTTCGTGCGTGAATTGAGCCGTATGATCTCGTTCGCCGAACGCTACGAGGTTCCCACCAGTCTGATCTATTTCGATGTCAACGATCTCAAAAAGATCAATGACGAACTCGGCCATTTGGCCGGCGACGCCGCCCTGAAGCATGTGGCCGATATCATTCTCAGCAGCATTCGCCAGTCCGATGTGGCGGCCCGGCTTGGGGGTGACGAGTTCGCGGTTGTCCTGCCCAACGCCGAGGAAGACGCGGCCCACGCCAAGGCGGTCGCTTTGGCTGATGCCATCTACAACACGCCTTTCCGCTGGGAAGGCCGGGAGATGCATATCAAGGTGGCCCACGGTGCCTATTCGTTCCGTCCGGGCGAGGATGCTGCCAAGGCGCTCGCCGAGGCCGATCGCAAAATGTACGCTCACAAGAAGCACATCAAGGGCGAGGCACAGCCGGAACAGCCGCAGGCTAAGCAATGATATCGGGAATGAGCCGGGCCTTGAGCCGGGTGATTTCGTCCTTGAGCAGCAGCTTCTTGCGTTTGAGCCGCTGAATCTGGAGCTGGTCGAACGTCCCGGCCTGCAGCAGCGCATTGATCGAATCGTCGAGATCGCGATGCTCAATCATCAGTTCATGAAGCTTGGCCCGGAGACCTTCTTCATCGTCCTCGACATGATCCATCATTGTTTCGAAACCGTTGGCGCGCTACAGATCCAGTCGTAAGACTGTACCATACATCCTGACCGGACGGGCCGGGCTATGTCGCTTCATATATCCGATGATACCACTCCGGGAAACCCTTTCTGGCGGTTTTCAATCGAGATCTATGGTCGCGACGCCGTCAAGAACGCTTGTCTCGCGCTCCAGGACAAGGCGGGCGGTGACGTCAATCTGATGCTGTTCCTGTGTTGGCGGGCAGGCCAGCACCTGGCACCACCAACCGGCGACGACCTGTCTGCCATGATCAGTGCCCTCGATCCGGTCAACAGCGAGGTCATCCACCCCTTGCGGCAAGTGCGTCGCAGACTGGCCTCCCTCCCCCGGGCCCGATCCGGCACCTTACGGGATCTGGTGCTCAAGGCCGAACTGGAAGGCGAACGAATGGCCCAGGATCTGCTCTACCAGCAGTTCGGCGCACCGGGCGATACAACGTCTCTTTCCCCCCCGGTGGCCGCGCGCCAGGCGCTCCTCTCCTACGTTCAGCGCCTTGCCGGATCATCAGCCCCCGGACAGGACACCGAAGGACTGGTCCGTGAGCTCACAGAGGCTGTCTTCGGCAATGAGTCAACGGCCTAGCGACCGCCCTGAACACCCTGCCAGCGGCTGACCACACCACTTTCGATCCCAAAAAGATCGAGCACACGACCAAGACTATGGTCCACCACGTCGTCAATAGACTGTGGTCGCGCGTAGAATGCGGGAACGGGCGGTGCGACGATGCCTCCCATTTCGGTTACTTTCAACATGCTTTCCACATGGCCGCGATGCAAGGGCGTCTCTCGCAACATCAGTACCAGACGACGGCGCTCCTTGAGCACAACATCGGCGGCCCGGGTCAACAGGCTCGACGTGACACCCGAAGCAACCTCCGACAGGCTGCGCACCGAACAGGGCGCGATCACCATACCCATGGTGACAAACGAGCCGCTGGAAATGGCCGCACCAATATCATCGGGCCGATAGGCCACATGGGCCAGCGCCTCGACATCCTTCACCGTGAAATCTGTTTCATGAGCGATCGTGGTGCGGGCCGCGCGACTCACCACCAAGTGGGTCTCCACGTTTGTCTGGCGCAGCAATTGCAGTAGCCGGATTCCATAAATGGCGCCCGACGCCCCGCTGATTCCGACGATCAATCTGTCTGTCATGCTCTTGCCAAAAAAACCTTTTCTTCAAAGTCTTCGCCGGCACCCTTTAACACCTCAAGACCTGATCGGTTCATAATCGTCAGTTCGGGATGACAACGGGCCGTAATCGTGGTGTAATATTTCTGCCAATTCAAGCAGCCATTCATCAAAGGAGGGCGAAAGAATGCGTCTGGACGGTCACTTGGGGAAACTTCGTCAAAAGCATGCAGACATCGAGAGAGAAATAGCCAAAGAAACACTCCGCCCCGTTCCCGATACCATTCGAATTACCGCACTGAAGCGCCAGAAGCTGAAACTGAAGGAAGAAATCACCCGCTTCAACGACATTCATTGACAAGGTGACCCGGCCATTCACCTGGTCCACATGCCAGTTGCATGTGGCGAAGGCGGCAGTGTGCCGGGTGCGCCGGCACACTGCCGGCGCAAGGCCGCGCCAATGGGGGTGGTCACCAGTCAGGTCTTTTCGGGCGCATGCACCTGCTGATCTGAATGATCGGCCCGACTTGCATCGGGGGATTCGACCTGCGCGGCTTCCGCTTCCTGCGCCGTGCGTGCTTTGGCTTGCTGACGCTCCAGCCGTCTTGCGGCCTCGCGAATGACTTCATCCAGATCCTGCTGGCTGCACAGTTCCAGACTCACAGGGTCACGCGGCGTGATGTTCGACATATTCCAGTGAGTTCGGTCCCGAATGGCCGAAATGGTCTGTTTGGTGGTGCCGATCAGACGCGAAATCTGGGCGTCACTCAGCTCCGGATGCTTGGCCAACAACCATGCTATCGCGTCCGGCCGATCCTGACGCTTCGACACCGGCGTATACCGCGGCCCCTTGGGTCTCTTGCGGGCCGAGACCTCGTCCTGTTTCAACTTCAGTCGGGCCGACGGGTCCTTCTCGCAACGCTCGATTTCCTCTCGCGTGAGCTGGTTGTTGGCAACCGGGTCCAGGCCAACGATGTTGGCTGCCACCTCCCCATCCGCAATGCCCTGCACCTCCAGTGTGTGCAGACCACAGAACTCCGCAATCTGATCGAACGTCAGAGTCGTATTGTCCACAAGCCAGACTGCCGTGGCCTTGGGCATGAGCGGTTTTTGCATCAGTCCTCCTCTCGTCGGCCTCATCAAGCCGTCCGTCTCTCCCCGGACCCGAGGAAACCCAGTTTGTGTGATACCAGATCTTGGGCCAGACCGAGCCGATCCGCCGATGACAAGGGACATCACGGTGGGCTCGTATTTCCGGCGACAACAATAGAAAACTAAAAGGGCGATGGCAACACGCCATCGCCCTCAAAGCGAAATTCCGATGACCGGAGCTTACTGGAGAACCCAGCTCAGCGGCAAAATGAAAGTCAGGCTGTCGTCCGACAGGCTGGCCGGCGGAGCAGGCAGCGGATTGATGCGATCCATCAACTTTGTGACCTCGGCGTCCAGAAGCTCATGCCCGGTGCTCTGGACCAGTTCATAACTGGTAATCGCGCCGGTGCGGTCAATGGAAACCTTGACCCGAGCCCGTCCTTCCAGCTCTTTAGACATGGCTGCGCGCGGGTAAACCTGCTTCTCGCTCACCAACTTGACGACCTTCTTCTGCCAACCTGCGATCTCGTCGGCCGAAACCGGTTCGGTCGCAAAACCAAAAAGCAGGCTACCGGCCACAACCGTCGCCATGATCATATTGATGGGTGACAGCTTAAACATTCTGTTCGACATTTTTCTCTTCCCTTAATCGTTAGGGCGGGTGCTACCATTTGTTGCTGGTTCGTCGTCCTTTCGCCGCCCCACATTCCTCATCACATGCTCGCGAAGGCCCCCAACCACCGTGGACCTTCGCCTGTTATGGCGTAGAGTCGTAAAAGCCGATTTAAAAGACAGGGTTAATTTTAACTAAATGACACGAATGGGCTCGGCGGCCCCCTCACCGGTAATTTTCCGCTTCGAACCGCGGAATGACCGGCCATGCCGCCCACCCGACAGCCGGCTGACCCAGACGCAGCCTGTCGAGACGACAGCCCCATAAATTGAACCCGATCCTATCCAGGTAACCTTTTGGCAAGTCATATTTTCCTTGGCACAGGAACGGTTCCCTCTTAATCAAAGGAAACGTCACACGCAGGGAAGCATGAATGACGACCACCACAGACTCCGCGACACAAGCCCGGTCCTCCTTCTGGGCGCCGCTGCGCCAGCCTGTGTTCCGGGCAATCTGGGCGGCCAGCCTGCTGTCGATGACCGGGTCGTGGATGCACGACGCGGCGGCAAGCTGGCTGATGACATCGCTCGCACCTTCTCCGGCCATGGTCGCACTGGTTCAGACCGCGATGGCCTTGCCGATGTTCTTTCTTGCCCTGCCTGCCGGCGCCTTGGCCGACATCGTTGATCGCAGACGACTGTTGATGGTCGGACAGTCATGGATGATGCTGATGGCGCTGACACTCGGCATTCTCACCATCTTGGGGTGGACCACGGCTTGGATTCTCCTGCTGATCACCTTTTGCATGGGCGCCGGTCTTGCCATGTCCTGGCCCGCATTCGCGGCCACGATCCCGGACCTGGTGCCGAAAAACGAATTACTGTCTGCGATCACCCTGAACGGCGTGGCCATGAACGCAACCCGTGCGGTCGGACCGGCCATCGGCGGCGCCCTGATCGGCGTTATTGGTGCTGGCCCGATCTTCCTGATCAATGGCCTTACCTACACCGGTATTCTCGCCGCACTCGCGAGCTGGCGGCGCCCCAGCGAGAAGGAATCCCCTCTGCCCAGCGAACGCTTCGTGGGCGCCATCCGGGTCGGCTTGAGATTCGCCTTGGAGTCACCGCCGCTGCAATATGCCATTCTGAGAGGTGGACTGTTTTTTTTCGCCGGTGTTGCGGTGCTGGCGCTTCTGCCGGTCATCGTTCGTGACCAGTTGAAGGGAAGTCCGGCCATCTTCGGCCTTATGCTCGGGGCCTACGGCACCGGCGCGATCCTGACCGCATTCGTTCTGCCGGTCCTGACGCGATTCGCCACCCGCGATCAGGTCGTCGGTCTGTCGCACTTTCTGTTTGCGGCCGCCCTTGCACTGCTGTCGCAGGCCGGATCCCTCCCCGTCGCGATACCAGCCGTGGTTCTGGCAGGCTTGTCCTGGCTCTTGGCGCTGGCGACCCTCCAGGTCGCCGTTCAGACCAGCCTTCCGTCGTGGGTCCGCGCCCGCGGTCTGGCAATTTTTCTTATGGTGATCATGGGCAGCATGGCCGCTGGCAGTGCCTTCTGGGGACTGGTCGCCAGGGCCTTTTCCATCGCCACAAGCCTTGAAATCGCCGCTGTCACCCTCGTTCTCTCGGCGGCTGCGACGTGGCGCTTCAGCCTGTCTTCAGAACGGGAAGACCTGACCCCCATTGCAACCTGGACCGACGGCGGCGTCACCGTATCTCCAATGGGCCACAGGGGTCCGGTTGAAGTGCTGGTCGAATACCGGATACCCGACGAAAATCGGGAGCCCTTCATTGCTGCGATGCGCGACATCCGCCAGATTCGGCGCCGCAACGGTGCCTATTCCTGGGCGCTCTACGAAGACATCAACGAGCCCGGCACCTTTATTGAGACTTTCATGGACGACTCGTGGCACGACCATCTGCGACGCCGGCTGCGCCTGACGGCGGCCGATCAGGCGGCGCAGGACCGGGTCAACGCCCTGCAGGTGACTCCGGGCCCGCCCAGAGTCCGGCAGCTTCTGGCCCAGGAGTTGCCCCGCCCCAACAGGACATAACTTCGCAAGACATCTCCCGCAGGTCAGACGCGACGGACCCGCGTCCGGGTCATCTTTGCGCATCAGGCTGATTTTCGGGAGCCGCCTTGTCGAACGCTGACAGGGCGCGACAGGCCTCGTCAATCGACACCAGCCGGGAAAACGGGTCAAGGTCAACATTGAAACGCCGGGCATTGTACATCTGGGGCACCAGACAAATGTCGGCAAGTCCGGGCCGATCGCCAGACAGATAGGGTCCAGCGCCGGTCTGGCGCTCAAGCGCGGTAAATCCCTCCTGTATCCAGTGACGATACCACGCGTCCACCGCCTCCTGCCCCTGCCCCAAAGGTCCCTTCAGATATTTCAGGACCCGCAGGTTGTTAAGTGGGTGAATATCACAGGCTATCACCTGCGCCATGGCCCGCACCCTTGCCCTCTCAGCCGGCTGTTCAGGCAGCAGGGGCGGCTCGGGGATTGTTTCTTCAAGATAGTCGATGATAGCCAGAGACTGGGTCAGCGCAACACCGCCGATGACCAGGGCGGGAACGAGCCCCTGGGGATTGATCCGATCCCTGTAGCCGGCCTCGCTCTGCGCACCGCTGACAAGATTGACACTCTCCTGCTCATAGGAGACACCTTTCAGGTTCAGCGCGATGCGGACCCGATACGCTGCAGAACTGCGCCAGTAGTCGTAAAGCACGGTCATGGAGTTCCCTTCCGGTCAAAAGCGCTGTTTGTTCAAGGTGTAGAGGATCGCATTCCCGGAATCAACGCGATCACCTTCAGGGCATGGAATTTTGCGGTTGTTAAGGCTTCGTTAGCCCTATGGGCGATAAAATGATATGGAATGTAGAGATGAAAGGGTAGACCATGGCAAGAAGGAACGCAGCATCAGCCCATGACCCTGAGCGCGTCACGGGACCGTCGGTTCAGCGTCGCCGTTTCGCGCGGATTTCTGCAGCGCAAAATGCTGTTGTCGAATGCGGCGAACGGTACTACACCGTTGGCCTGCAGGACCTGTCCTCCAACGGCGCAAGAATTCAGGTTTCCCCGGCCGTAGAACTGGACAAGATGACTCACCTGATCATACCGGACATCGGAGGCCGTCTGCGCTGCGAAATGGTCTGGAAGGAAGGTCGCATTGTCGGCTTGCGGTTTCTCGAGAAGCCCTATGAAGTCGCGCAGAAAATGCCGGTCTCCATGCGCCGGCTGATGGTTCCCCTCCCCGTGGACTAGAACGGAGATTCCCGGCTCCGGCATTAAATCGACCGATGTTTACGGTTTCCTTTTGCTGATGCCATAGGAATCTATAGAATCGTCTGAGCCCCCTGATGCAACAGCAAAGCGGGAGAAGGGCAATGGTCGATCTGGACATAAGCATCGAAAGGTTAAGTCATATTATCCTGCTGGCACGTGAATATGACGAGGGCCTCCCCCACGAGGAGGACGACGAATCAGAAAATCACGTTGGGGAGGCGGTTGACGAAGAACTGGTGGACGAACACCAGTACGACCTCGCCTATCAGGAATTGCGTGGCGCTCTCGACAATCTGAACCGGGACTCCCTCGCCTCACTCGTCGCGTTGGTCTGGATCGGACGCGGAACCTACGACACGGAAGAATTTGAAGACGCCCTTGCAGAGGCGGCGGACCTTGACCCTGACCGAATGGCCGATTACCTGATTGGCACACCATTGCTCGCCGAATACATTGAAGAAGGCATGGCCCGACTGGGTATCGAGTTTGAGGAAGCCTGAGCGCCCGGTCAGCACCGCTGGCGAGTCGGGACCATCGTCAACACGGCCGCACCTTCGAATCGTCCGGCTCTCAGATCGCCGAGAGCCCGGTTTGCATCCTCAAGGGGATAGCAGTGGGTCGTCGTGGTGACCGGTACCCGGGGCGCCACCCTCAAGAACGCCTCGCCATCAGCGCGAGTCAGATTCGCCACCGAAAGAACACTGCGTTCCCCCCACAGGATATCGTACGCGAACCCGGGAATATCGGACATATGAATACCGGCACAGACGACCCTGCCCCCCTTGCGCACCGCCTGCAACGCGGCCGGGACCAGGGCTCCTACCGGCGCAAAGATGATCGCCGCATCGAGGAGAACCGGGGGCGTTACATCCGCGTCTCCAGCCCAGGACGCACCAAGCGACCGCGCAAAAGCCTGTGCCTTGCGGTCGCCGGGCTTGGTGAAGGCATAGATCTCCCGCCCTTCATAAACCGCCACCTGGGTGATGATGTGCGCGGCGGCACCAAAACCGTACAGGCCGATGCGCCTCACTTGCCCGGCCTTGGTATAAGCGCGATAGCCGATAAGCCCGGCACACATCAATGGTGCGGCCTCGATATCCGTGTAGGACTCGGGAACGGGAAACGCAAAGGCGGCGTCGGCCACCGTATAGTCCGCAAACCCGCCGTCCAGCGTGTAGCCGGTAAATTTGGCTTTCCCACACAGGTTTTCCTGCCCTTCCCGGCAATAGTCACAGGCCCCGCAGGTCTGGCCAAGCCACGGCACCCCCACCCGGTCGCCCGGCCTGAATGCCTCGACGCCTTCACCGACAGCCGCAACCTGCCCAATGATTTCGTGACCCGGGATGACGCCGGGCTTGGGCGCCGGCAAGTCGCCATCGACCACATGAAGATCCGTGCGACAGACAGCGCAGCAGTGGACCCGCACCAGAACCTGTCCGGGGC